>DATFEW010000182.1:0-8224 GCA_035250805.1 Pyrinomonadaceae bacterium | reverse complement strand
GCCGCCCGGCGGCTATGGGCACGAATAATGAAGGACCGATTCAATGCTCAGGATCCTCGCTCGCTGATGCTCCGTTTTCACACTCAGACTGCGGGCTCGACGCTAACCGCGCAGCAGCCTGAAGTGAATGTCGTCCGCACCACCATCCAGGCGCTTGCCGCGGTTCTCGGCGGCACGCAGAGCCTGCACACAAATTCGATGGACGAAGCTCTCGGCCTCCCAACCGAAAATGCCGCTCGTATCGCGCTTCGGACGCAGCAGGTCATCGCACATGAATCCGGGGTAGCCGATACGGTCGATCCGCTCGGCGGCAGTTACGCAATTGAGGAACTCACAACTCAACTGGAAAAGAAAGCCGTCGAATATATCGAGAAGATCGACTCGATGGGCGGCATGCTGCGTGCCATCGAGAGCGGCTACGTGCAAACAGAAATTCAGGACGCCGCCTATGAATTTCAGCGGGCGGTCGAGACCGAAGACGCGATAGTGGTCGGGATGAACAAGTTTCAGATGGACGATGAGGAACCGATCCCGACCCTCACCGTGGACGAACAGATCGAACGTGACCAGATCGAGCGCCTTCGTGCAGTTCGTGAAAGACGTAACATAACCGCAGCCGAAAAAGCTCTCAAGGCACTTCGAGAAGCCGCAGCCGGGACGGAAAATCTTCTGCCCAGAATCCTCTCATGCGTTGAAAATGAAGTGACGGTCGGCGAGGTAAGCCATTGCCTCAGAAAGACTTGGGGCGAATATCGTGAGGCCGTAACCGTCTAGCACTATCGTTGTACAACCCGAACATTCTTATTCCCCGGCGTTTAACTATGTTATACTCTGGACAGGACGGATCGCGCTCCGTCCTGTCTGCATCCCTGATTCCCGCCCCTTTGGTGTTCCCATAACCCGAAAAATATCACCATGGAACAATTGAACCAGTACCTTCAGCAGCTTCTGTCTACCTCCAGCTATGAGCTTCGCCTGGAGCCAAATAAGAATCCGTATATCGTAAGCGCCAAGGGTGAGAGCGAAATAGATGGTTCTCCGCTGGCAGGCCCCCAGATCAGCACAATGGTCTTCCCGCTGATTCCCGCCGACGTTAGGCCCGATCTGCCGAATTTGCCGCAGATCCAGTTCGTGCACCCGCATAATCTCGGCAAGTTTACCTTCACCATCAAAAAGACCCCGGCCGGTTTTAACGTCACGATCCGGCCGTACACCGGTGAAGTGATCACCAACGAACCAGAGGTCGAGTCCACGGCGGCTGTCGCTGAGCCGGAACCTGTATTGGCGTCAACGGGCACGGTCGAGAGTACCTCTCTGGCCACTTCGTTCCCTGCGGACTCCTCAGCTATGGTTTCGGACAATTCCCAGCCGGCTCGTCTCGATGTCTCCGGGTTCGAACCAAGTTCCTTTCAGGCGCCCCTCAACATCCAGCCGTTAACGCCGGTGTCCGAAGAATTGCCGATCCTCGATCGCAGGCAAGCCGACCGGCGCGAGAACGATTCGTTAGCGACCGCGCGAATGGAGACTCTGTTCCGACTGATGTCCGAGCTCGGCGCGTCAGACCTGCATCTTTCAGTATCCATGCCGCCCATGATGCGAAAAGACGGCAAAATGCGGCCGATGCCGAGTCCGGAATCGGAGCTCAGCCCGGACGAAATGCAAAGACTTCTGCATTCGGTTATGCCACAAAAAAACCGCGAAGAATTTGAGAGGCGGAGCGATACCGATTTTGCATACGAGATGGAGGGAGTGGCCCGCTTTCGATGCAATATTTTCAGAGACCGAAAAGGGATGGGCGGCGTTTTCCGCATCATTCCTGTTAAGATGACCACCGCCGATCAGCTTGGCCTATCGCAACATATCCTGAACCTATGCGATCTTTCAAAGGGGCTCGTCATAGTCACGGGCCCGACTGGATCAGGCAAATCGACAACGCTTTGTGCAATGGTCAATCACATTAACATGAATCGTGAGGACCATATCATTACCATCGAGGACCCGATCGAATTCGTTCACGACAACATCAAATGTCTCGTTAATCAACGCGAGGTTCACAACCACACCGATTCGTTCAAGGATGCGCTCCGTGCTGCGTTACGTGAGGATCCCGATATTCTCCTCGTCGGCGAGATGCGTGATCTAGAGACAATCTCGATCGCGATCGAGACAGCCGAGACGGGCCACCTTGTTTTTGGGACACTTCATACGACGACCGCGGCGTCGACTGTCGACCGTATCATCGACCAGTTTCCGCCGGATCGGCAGCAGCAGATCCGCGTAATGCTTTCTGAATCACTAAAGGGCGTTGTCGCGCAGACCCTACTCCCAAAAATAGGAGGCGGCCGTGTGGCCGCACTCGAAGTCCTCATCGCCACGCCTGCCATCAGCAACCTGATCCGTGAGGGCAAAACCTTCCAGATCGCGTCGTCGATGCAAACCGGTAAACAGCACGGCATGGTTATGCTCAACGACGCGCTTTACGATCTAGTACAAAAAAAGGTCGTCGAACCGCGAGATGCCTATATCAAGGCCGTCGACAAAGTAAATTTCGAGGCAATGCTTACGCGAGGCGGGTTCAAGATCTAGGTTGGAACGCGGACATCAATGTCCGTACATGTTTTGGTCACGAAATGCACGAGAACAAGTGGTAGTCCCTTGGCGTTTTACGCACTTTTCGCGGCTATTGCTCTTTTTGTCTAGCGTCGCGAACAAAGAACGGTGCATTAAAGGCGAGTTTCGAGCCGCGGTTGGTGAGTGTAAGTGTCTTGTTGTCTGAGACGGTAACGTTATTGGCCGATAGCGTTGTTCCAGTCGCACGTTGGAACTCGGAGATCGCTTTATTGAGGTCTGTTTGTGCCCGGACTTCCTGGCTGCGGGCCGTGAGCAGGTCAGTTTGCCGCTGCTGGACCAGATAAAAGGTCGTGGTGCCAGAACGGAATTGACGTTGCTCGCTAGCTGCAAGTTCTTCGGCGGCCTGTCTCGCGGCGATCGCCGACGCAAGCCGAGCTTCGGCAGAACGCAACGCCTGCAACGCATTGCGAACCTCGGCTTCGATCACCTGTTCCGTCTGAGCACGCTGATTGGCGATACGGTCCTCTTGAACAAGTGAGCGTCCGTAGTTCGCCTTCGCTACGTTGTTCCCCCAAGGAAGCTGGATCGTAACGCCGAAGCGATACGACGGATAGTCCTGCGCGATCAGATTACCGATCGAGCTCCCATAACCGCCGATCAGATTTTCGGGCACGCGGCCGGTACCGTTTGGCGTGACACTACCTGTCAGGCCCTGCGAAGTATAACTGCCGACCAGATCGATCTGCGGCTTTGTTTGATTTCGAAAGTAGTCCTGTTCGATCTTATTTATTGCGGCACTCGACTCAAGCTGCGCGATCTCAGGCCGGTTCTTCATCGCTTCAGTGGTGGCAATACTGAGTCCGATCTTTGGTGGTTCAAGCGTTATTGGAGAAACCGGCGTCAATGGCCGAAACCACTGCGGTGCAGTGCGGTCGGCAAGCATCAGGGTCTTGAGTGAATTTTCCGAACGCGTGACTTCTTCTTGGGCTGCATAAACGAGTTGCTCGTAATTTGTGATCTGAGCAGTGGCCGCTACGATATCGATCGGCGCGATAACGCCCTTTTCGACCTGCCTTTGGTTACTCTCAAGCTGGGTTCGTGCCTGTTTCACAGCATCGATCTGCACGGCCAGATTGCGAAGGGCGAACGCCAAGTTCCAGTACGCCTGTTCGACCAGCGCTATAACATCGATCGCACGCTGACGAAACTGCGCATCGCTCATACCGAGATTCCTCTTCGCGATCTCGATCTGCCGCCGGTTGTTGTCGATACCGAAATTGCGCAGCAGGGGTTGTGTGTAAGTGAAATTCAGGACCGTGGGATACTGCGGATTGAGAAATGCGTTCGTGTTGCTCGTATTCGTTCGCGATGAATCGAACCGCGCAGTATAAGTGCCCCCCATCCACGGCGAAAAACCGCTCACACCGCTCGAACTAAACAGGCGCTTCAGCGTTACCGCGCCGTTAACCGCACCGCCGATGAGTGAGGCGGTTGGCGTCGTGAGACTCTCGTAATAAGTCTCGGAATCGATCAGCGGATCGTAAACGCCACGCGCGCCCTTAAGATTGAATTCTGCTATGCGAACATCGTTCCGCGAGGCGTCGATGTCATTGTTGTTCTTTAGTGCCAACTCGATCGCCTCAGCAAGCGTGAGCGGCAATTGATCGGTGACGTCCACACCCACACGCTCTGTTCCCGGCATCGGACGAATCGGCGCAGTGAAATTTGGCGCTACGGGCGGGGGATCATCCGGCAAAACTGCAGGCGGAACAACAGCGCCCGGTATCGGCGTTGGTTGCGGAGTAGGCTGCGGCGTCGCCATCGGCGTCGGCGTAGGATCCTGAGCCGATGCGGCGAGCGCAGTGAGCGCGAAGGCCGACAAGCACACACATACAGTGATTACAGATCTTCGAAAAACTCCTCTCATGAAAACTAGCTTCCTGTGCTGCGAACACCTTCGCCCTCGGACGCCTCGCGTTTCGCCGTGCGAAATCCGCCGGAAAATATTCCGCGAAACGGCCTGAAAACTGTCCCGAAAACCGGCCCGACCCGATTCCCAACGCGACGCATGATCCGAGACTCGGCTGCATCGTCGAACAGCGAATAGAAAACCGGAACCGCCAGCAGTGTCAGCAGCAAACACATCGTCTGCCCTCCAACTACCAGAATGCCGATCGAGCGGTTCGTTGCGGCCCCTGCACCCGAAGCGATCGTCAGAGGGATCATTCCCGCGACGAGTGCCATGGTGGTCATCAAGATCGGCCGCAGCCGGTCCCTGTTGGCCTGAATGATCGCGTCGTATCTATTCAGTCCCTTTGCCCGAAGCGTGTTCGTATGGTCTATCTGAAGGATCGCGTTCTTCTTTACGATCCCGAAAAGAAGCAGGATGCCGAGCGCAGAAAATATGTTTAGCGTTTGCCCCGCTAGTGCCGTTGCGAGCAATGCAAACGGCACCGCAAGCGGCAACGTAAGCAGGATAGTTACGGGGTGTATGAACGATTCAAACTGCGCCGCCAGGATCAAATACATGAATACGAATGACAATAGAAACGCATAAAGAAACGCATTGTAGGCCTTCTCGAGCTCCTTGGACTGGCCCGTAACACCAGTTATATACTCCGCCGGCATGTCCAGTTCCTTCGCAAACTGCTGCATCTGTGCAACGGCATCCGATTCGGACGTGTTAGGCGGCAGGCCGGCAGAAACCGTGACCTGGCGCTGCCGGTTCAGACGGCTGATCGATGACGGAGCAACCCCCTCATTGATCTTGATCACGCGTTCCAAGTCGACGGTGCCTCCGTTGGACGAGCCTACGGTAAAATATTTGAAATTGCTTCGGTCGCGTCGGTACTGCTCCTCCGCTCGCACCACTACGTCATATTGCTGCGAGCCTTCGCTGTACGCCGAAACGATCTGGCCTGCCGACAGAATATTTAACGCCTGCGCAACGTCTCCGGCACGTACTCCGAGGTCAGCCGCCTTGGTCCGGTCTATAGTCACACGAACCTCGGGATTACCGATCTCGATCGAAGTATCCGGATCGCGATACAACGGGACGTCCTTCATTTTCGCGACCATCGCGTTGGCATATTCGGTCAGCTTTTCCATGTCGGGCCCTGCGATGTACATCCCTACGGAAGAACCGCCGCGGCCCAAACCTATACTTCCTGCGATGGACGAAGACGCAGAAACTGTGACCTGCCAATCCTTTGACGAATACTTCTTAACAAGCTGTCGTGTCTGATTGATAAGATCGCTCTGCGATTTCGCTCTTTCGCTCACGGGAGCCAGCGATACGTTTATAAACCCATTGTTCGAACCCGAACCGCGGCCAAAACCTGCGAGCACAAGTGTGTTCTTAACGCCCGGCACCTCGGCGCGAATGTCCCTTGATATTCGGTCCAGGATCGACTGTGTGGCAGAGAGTGACGTTCCCTGCGGCCCACGCACATTTACCTGATAGAGAGATTCGTCTTCATCGGGCAGGAAGGCCATTCCGACATATTTGTAGAGCGGCACGATCGACGCAACCACTGCGACGCAGATCAACACGACGGCCCAGCGAAACCGCATCGCCATTTTCAGGAGCCACGTATACGTACCGTCCACCTTGCTGTAGATCCAGCCCGACTTCGAATGAGCGGATGATTCGGGGATCGAAGGAGCCGTTTCCGCTTCCACGATCTCCCGTCGCGGCAAGTCCTCGCTCACTTCTTGCGCCTCGAATTCCGACTTTGGACTTTCAACTTTCGCCTTCGGACGCTTTATCCACCTCGCCGCCAACATAGGCGTCAACGTGAACGAAACCACCAGCGACACGGCGATCGCAGCAGCGGCGGTTAAGCCGAACGACGACATAAACCGTCCCACGATGCCGGTCATAAATCCGACCGGAATGAATACCGCCAAGAGCGACAACGTTGTCGCTAAAACAGCCAGGCCGATCTCACGAGTTCCCTCGATCGCAGCGTGAAAAGGCTCCATCCCCTTTTCTTCAACGTGACGATAAATGTTTTCGAGAACGACGATCGCGTCGTCGATCACGATGCCGACCATCAGGGTCAAAGCAAGCATCGTCATCTGGTTGAGCGAAAACCCGAATGCCGCGATAGCCGCGAATGCCGCGATGATCGAAACCGGGATCGCGAGTGCCGCAATAAATGTTGAACGGAAATTCCAAAGAAAAATGAAAACTATGATGGCCGCGAATATGGCGCCGAGGATAAGGTGTTCCTCGATCGCATGGAGCGACGTTTCGATAAACTCAGACTGGTCGCGGATGACGGCGACCTTCATATCAGAGGGCAGTTGAGGGATGATCCTTGCCATCCGCTCCTTCACGTTGTTGATCACCGCGATCGTATTCGCCCCAGCCTGTTTGCGGACGCCTACGGAAACCGACGTAACACCATCCAGCGATGCTGCCGAACTCGGTTCACCACCAGTTTTTTCAACGGTCCCGACGTCCCTGATCTTGATCGGAAACCCGTTCCGTGTCGTGATGACGACGTCGCTGAACTGATCGATCTCACTCAGCTTACTCATCGTACGAACGCCAAGCGTCCGCTGGCCCTCGATGATATTGCCACCCGGCATTTCCTGATTCTGCGCCCGTATCGCATTCGAGACGTCCGTAACCGGAATATTGAATGCGCGAAGCCGATCCGGATTTACATTGATCCTGATCTGCGGCGTACGCGCGCCCCACATAAAGACCTCGCCAACACCGTCCGCGTTCGAGATACGCTCGACGACCAGGTTATCGACCAGTTCCGTCAGCTCCATGATCGGCTTCGGAGCGCTGATCGTGTACATGAGGATCGGTTGCGAATCCGGATCTGATTTCTGAGCGACTGGCGGGTCGGCTGATTCGGGCAGGCGATTTACTACGGTTGAAAGCTTTTGCTGGATCTCCTGAAAGGCAACGTCCGGGTCTTTTTCAAGATTGAACGTTAAGGTCACGTTCGAGCTGCCACGTGACGACGACGAGCGCATTTCCTCCACTCCGGGCACGGTATTCAGTGCTCCCTCGATCACGTCGGTGACCTCGGCCTCCATCTCTTCCGGAGCCGCTCCAGGATTTGAAGTTCGAACTGAGATCGTCGGCAGGTCGATCTTCGGAAAACGATCAACCCCAAGCGTAAAAAACGCAAACCCACCGACGACTGTCAAAAACAGCACGATCACCGTTGCAAAAACGGGGCGATGGACACAGATCTCCGCAAGCCACTGCATATTCTTAAACTGCTACTTTTGCGCCCTCGTAAAGTTGATCGAGATTGCTTGTCGCAACGACCTCGCCGGCGGCGATGCCGGACATTATTTGGACGCTGTCACCCTCTTCAACACCGAGTTGCAGGACGCGAAGTTTTGCGACGCCTTCAACTATGACAAATGCGCGGTATGACTGCGTTGCCTGGTCATTGTGAACGGCCGATTTCGGAATGAATACACCCGTAGTTCCGCCTTCACGATTGACTCGTGCCGTAACGAACATTCCGGGCCGAAGCGCGTTGTCTCCGTTTTGGATGGATGCTTCAACAACCGCCGAACGCGATGTCGGATCGACCGCAGGATTTACCGCGGTCACCGTTCCGCCGAAACGACGATCGCGGTACGCTGTTACCTCAATCGAGACGCCGGCACCGATGTT
>DATFEW010000175.1:0-9377 GCA_035250805.1 Pyrinomonadaceae bacterium | reverse complement strand
CCCGCCCTCTCATCGGCAGTTCCAATCCCGCGCCTTCCATCGCCTTGCCATAGGCTTCGCCGAACGTGTTGCCGACGCCCATAACTTCGCCTGTCGAATGCATTTCCGGTCCAAGAATCGGGTCTACTCCTACGAACTTCTTGAATGGAAACACGGGTGATTTGACGAACACTTCCGGCACAGGCAGCAAATCGGGCAAATAAAATTCCGCCAAAGTCTTTTCACCCGCCATAACAAGAGACGCGATCTTTGCGATCGCCACGCCGGTCGCCTTGGCCACAAATGGCACCGTGCGCGACGCACGCGGATTTACTTCAAGCACATATACGCGGTCGTTCTTGATCGCGTATTGAACGTTCATTAGCCCTTTTACACCCAGCGCTTTCGCTAGCAATCCGGTGTAATGCTGGATCGTTTCCAGATGTTCAGTCGGGATCTTTTGGGCCGGCAAAACGCTCGACGAATCGCCCGAGTGGATCCCGGCCTCCTCGATGTGCTCTTGAATCCCGGCGATGACAACGGCGGTCTCATCGGCCAGGGCATCTACATCGATCTCTCCCGCACGTTCCAGAAACTTGTCGATCAAGATCGGTTTTTCAGGGGACGCATCAACTGCCGAACGCATGTATTCATCAAGCGACGGCTCGTCGTACACGATGGCCATTGCGCGCCCGCCAAGTACAAAGCTCGGCCTGACTACCACCGGGTAACCGATCTCCTCCGCGACCTCTTTCGCTTCGGCCGATGACGTGGCGGTGCCGTTCGGAGGTTGTGGAATGTTTAATTCCTTTAGCAACGCAGAAAACCTCTTTCGGTCTTCCGCAAGATCGATCGAATCTGGCGATGTTCCTATGATGGGGACACCTGCGGCGTGAAGCTGGTCCGCAAGATTCAGCGGTGTCTGCCCGCCAAACTGCACGATTACCCCATCCGGATTCTCGACGTCGACGATATTCATCACGTCTTCGAATGTGAGCGGCTCAAAGTAGAGGCGGTCCGACGTATCGTAATCTGTTGAGACGGTTTCGGGGTTGCAGTTCACCATTATCGTCTCAAAATCGGCGTCGCGGAGTGCGAACGAAGCGTGGCAACAGCAGTAATCGAATTCGATTCCCTGCCCTATCCGGTTCGGCCCGCTGCCCAGGATCATTATCTTTCGACGCTGGGTCGGTTTGGCCTCGCATTCCTCTTCGTATGTGGAATAGAGATACGGTGTGAACGATTCGAACTCGGCCCCGCACGTATCGACACGCTTGTAAACCGGTGCGATCCCCGCCGATTTGCGATGGCCGCGAACCTCCAGCTCCGTTGACCCGGTCAAAAACGAAAGGCGCCGGTCGGACAGACCGTATTCCTTCGAAATTCGAACTTCGTCGTTCGTATATTGGTTTAACGGTTTCGCATCGAGGCTATCCTGAAACTCCATCACCTGCGAAAGCTGGTCCAAAAACCACGGATCGACCATCGTCAGTCGATGAACCTCATCTATCGAGTATCCGTTTTGCAGCGCGTAAGTAATGTAAGAAAATCGCTGGGAATTTGGCCGGGCGAGCTTGCGCTGCAGTTCTTCATCGGGCACATCGACCAGACGTAACGGCTTAACGGCCTCTAGCGACCGCAATCCTTTGAAAAGCGACTCTTTGAAAGTTCGCCCGATCGCCATCACCTCGCCCACCGATTTCATCTGCGTCCCGAGCACATCTTCGGCGCCGGGAAACTTTTCGAACGCCCACTTTGGAATTTTAGTCACGACGTAGTCTATTGTCGGCTCAAAGGACGCAGGCGTTTTCTTGGTAATGTCGTTCGGTATTTCGTCTAGTGTATAACCGACGGCCAGCTTTGCGGCGATCTTCGCGATGGGAAAACCGGTTGCTTTCGAGGCAAGTGCCGACGAGCGCGAAACACGGGGATTCATCTCGATGATCCGGACATCCCCGTCGGCCGGGTTGACCGCAAATTGAATATTCGACCCGCCCGTCTCGACCCCAACCTTGCGAATGCACTTGATCGACATATCGCGCAGCTTTTGATATTCCACGTCGGTCAGCGTCTGTGCCGGTGCGACCGTGATCGAATCGCCGGTATGCACACCCATCGGATCGAAATTCTCGATCGAGCAAATGATAACGACGTTGTCGTTCAGGTCGCGCATTACCTCAAGCTCGTATTCTTTCCAACCCAGGATGGACTCTTCAACAAGGATCTGCGAAACGGGAGATGCTGCAAGGCCGTTTTTCGCGAGCTCTTCAAACTCCTCTGGATAGAACGCGGTCCCGCCCCCGGTGCCGCCGAGTGTGTAAGATGGGCGAATGATCGCGGGATAACCGGTGGCCTGGACGATGTCCCGGGCCTCTTCCCATGAATGGGCAAAGCCACCTTTCGGTGACGGGATCCCGATCTCATCCATTGCCTGCTTGAATAGTTCGCGGTCTTCGCCGATCTTGATCGCTTCAATATTTGCCCCGATCAGCTTGACACCGAATTTGTCCAGGGTGCCTTGCTCGTAAAGTGCAACTGACAGGTTGAGTCCGGTTTGTCCGCCGACGGTCGGAAGCAGCGCGTCGGGCCGCTCTTTTTCTATTATTGCTGTGGCCGCTTCAAGGGTGAGAGGCTCGATGTAGGTCTTGTCGGCGATCTCGGGATCGGTCATTATCGTCGCCGGATTGGAATTTACGAGGACGACCTCGAATCCTTCTGCTTTAAGAACTCGGCACGCCTGAGTTCCCGAATAATCGAATTCGCAGGCCTGCCCGATAACTATTGGTCCTGATCCGATGATCAAGATCTTCCTGATGTCCGTCCGTTTCGGCATTATTCGTTGCTAAGGCGTAAGGCGAGATTATAACCGATAGGTTTAGCCTGTCGAAACGAAGACAAAAAAAAGCCCGCGGTTTTCAATACCGCGGGCAGTTCACGTAAAAGTGAGATCAATTAAAAGGAAATCTCGGGACTCTGATAGGCAGTCCGCCCGGGATCACTTTATCCGTTGCCTTTCTGATCCCGTAGTCGATGATCTTCCCGGCGATAATACCTCCGAGCTGCGCTGCGAGCTGCTTATCTAGTTTCTGCAGGCGAGCCTGGGTCTTCTTCGCATCGTCCTTCTTACCGGCTGAATATTGGGTTCTGCCGAGGTTGAAAAGACCGGGAACATAATTCCCATCCAGATTGACCGCCGCGCTCAGAGCCGTGATGGCGAGATCCAGTCTATTTAGACCTCTGTAACCCAGACCAAGTTGGTTGTACGCGATCACCCAATTGCTGTGGAGCTCAAGAGCAGTGTTAAGAGCGTTTACTGCCTTCTCATGGTCCCCAAGCTCATTGCTTGTAGATCCAAGGTTTAAGTAGGCTGCATCAAGTTTTGGATCCTGCTGAACGGCCGTATCCAGGTAAGTACGGGCCAGTTCAAATTTCGCTTTCGCGGCTTCTTCATTACCGTTCTTCTTATCGATCTTCGCAGCGTTGTAATACGCCCAACCGAGATTGGTGTTATCGACAGCGGTCGGGCTGAGTTCCCGTGCGGTCAAAAGACGCGCAACAGCCTTGTCCCATTCGTTCGTCTTTCCGAGGCAGAATCCCCATTCGCTGTAGTGGTCAGGATTCTTTGTGTTGCCGGGCTCCGCAGCCTTATAAGCCGCGTTCGCTTCGGCATAACGCTCCATTTGTCGATACGTACTGGCAAGGTTTGCCTGTGCGGTATAGTTCTCAGGCTGGATGCGAACAACATTCTGATACGCCGTCGAGGCATTCGCATAGTCGCCCTTGTTGTACGAGGCCACACCGATCTCGAACCACGCCTGAACCAAATTCGGATCGATCTGCACTGCTTGTTTGTAACCAGCGATCGCGTCGTCCGTTCTTCCTGTTTTATCTAGAGCGACAGCACGTTGATAAACCGCCGCAGCATTGTTCGGTTCTGCTTTGATCACAAGATCGAGCATAGCGATCGCGTCCTGCGTCTTGCCCTGTTTAGTAAACATGTCGGCACGTGCAAGACGGGCTTCGGTCCCTGCGAGTCCGGCGGCCTCAGCCTTGCTCAAGTAAGCCTCTGCCTGGACATAATTCTTTGCTTCCGCGTACGCGAGTCCTAGCGGCAGGTACACCGATGTAAACCCGGGATCGATCGCCACAGCCTTATCAAAGTTGACGATAGCTTCCGAATTTCTACCCTTCGAATCGTGGATCTCTCCGATCTTCAGGAACGCGACCGCGTTCTTCGGATCCAGCTTCACAGCTTCGTTCAAATAAGGAAGCGCCGCCTCATTGTTGTTTTCGCCAGCCGTGTCAATACCGCGAGCGGTAAGAGCCTCACTCAGCCCGCTGCTCGCCTCTGCATTTTTGGCGTTGAGCTTGAGCGATTCGCGGAAGCTTGTTACCGCTCCGTTAAAGTCACCGTTCTCAAGCTGGGTTTCCCCTTTAGCCGCAAGCGTGTTCGATTGCTTCAAACGTGCAATTTTCACAGCGGCACGTCTGCGTGCTAACTCTGCCGCCCGCGCCTTCGCCGCCTCGGCCTTCCGCTTTCTCGCGGAAGCGATCTGCCCCGCTATCCGCGCCTTGCTCGAACGCGCGACTCCAAAGCCTGCACGTGAGCCGCTGGCCGAGCCGCCGCCGCCTTGAGGTTTCTTACTGGATCCCCGGAAAACGAACACGCTGGTACCGCCGACGAGGTCGTCGGACGGCACGAGATCATTCGCCCTCACCGGCTGTGGGACGGCGACGAGAGAACTTAGTAACAAAGATGCGATAAGAGATTGTGCAACAAGACTCTTGCGGGACATAACCGATACCTCCGATAGATCACCAAGTGTGGAAGGACAATTATACAGCAATCTGACGAGGGCAAAAAACACTTTTTGCGGAACTATTTTTCGCGAAATCCTACTAAGACCGGTTCAGGCTGAAGGAGGATCCTAAATTTCGCTTCGACGACAGCTTGAATTTCAGATTTGAGCGTAACGATCTCATCGGACGTTGCACCGCCGCGGTTAATGATCGCCAACGTATGATTCGTTGAGATCCCTGCGTTGCCGTGAATGTGACCCTTCGCGAAGCCCGACTGCTCGATCAGCCACGCTGCCGGGATTTTCACAAGGCCGTCGTTTGCCGGAAAATGCGGTGCCGACCCGAACTCGGCAGCGATCTCGTCATATCTTTCCTTTGAAACAAGGGGATTCTTAAAAAATGAGCCTGCACTCCTTCGGTTGGGATCATCCGCCGCGATCACCATTGACTTGGCTCGACGGATCTGAAGAACCGCGTCACGCGCTTCCTGGAGGGTTGGCTCCTGACTTCCAAAATGATCACGAATGTCCTTGTATGCGATCTTTGGTTTTCCGCCGCGCGTTAATTCGTAGGTGACGGCCAAAACAACATACCGTTTCCGATGCGACGAATTGAAAATGCTTTTGCGATAGGTGAACTCGCAATCCCTGTTGCTAAGGTCGACGAAAGTTTTCTGTTCTCTATCAAAACATCGAACGTTCGTGATCGTCTCTGAAACTTCCTGACTGTACGCACCGACATTCTGGACGGGTGTACCGCCAACAAAACCAGGAATCCCGCTTAAACATTCAACACCCGAAAGATCGTTTGTAACGCAATATTCGACGAATTGATCCCAATCTTCGCCCGCCGCCGCAGCTACACTCGAATCTTCGGCAGAAATTCCTTTTAAGGCCACTTGAATGACCAAACCGTCGAACCCGGCGTCGGAAACTAGGATATTACTGCCGCCGCCTAGTATGAAAACTTCCACGCTTTTCTTTCGCGCAAACTCAAATGCTTCAACAACTTCGTCCTCCGTCGATGCCGATGCGAAATACCGCGCGGGACCACCGACGCCCAGTGTTGTCAGCGGCGCAAGCGGAACCTTCTCGCGAATTACAAGGGACATAAAAAATCGGGAGGCCTTTATTATCAGGACTCCCGATGGTTTTAATCAAACGAGCAGAACGCTGTTCAGCTCGTGACCGCACCGCCCGTTTCAAATGTCAGCCGGTTTGCGAGGCCGGCCCCAACCGCCCCAAGCGACTTGAGCTTTGAGTGTGCCTTCTTCGCTTCACCTAGGTTGCCATTCTTGAATTCGGCCTTGGCCAAGTTGAAATACGCAGCAGCAAACTTGTTATCACGGTCAACTGCCTTCTTAAATTGCGCGATCGCCTCCTTCGTATTGCCGTCATTTAAATAAGCGATGCCTAGCTCATTGATAGCAAAGACCCATTTCGGTTCCTTCTGGATGACCTTCTTAAAAGTTTCGATCGCACTCTTGTGATCGCCGAGGTCCGTGTATGCCATCCCGAGATTAAGAAGTGGACCTTCGAGATTTTTGGTATTGGAGACGACCGCCTTTTGCAGGACATCTCGAGCACGTGTAAGTTTTTCGCGTCCTTGCGCCGTTCGCCCCGCGGCCAGGTCCTCCCTACCGGCGTTGTGCAGCACCCAACCGAGGTTAGCTTGCTCAGTAGGACTGTTTGTCAAAGAAACCGCTTTTTCAAGTGCCTTTACCGCGGCACCCCAGTTGCAAGGCAATCGCTTGACAATATTTTTCTCACACTGTTTTGCGATCGCGAAACCGACCTTGCCGTATGTTTCCGCAGCGATCTCGCGTTGTTCCTTGTTTGTCGCAAAGTCCTTTTGGCGTTCAAAGAACAGGCCGGCCAGATTATAGTTGCTCTCGGCCTTGTCGAACTCGCCTTTTTGACGATACACATCACCAAGGTTGGCCACCACCTCCGCATTGTCATTCTTCAGGCGCTTTGCCCGCTCGTATGCTGTGATCGCGGCATCGTAATTGTTCATCTCGAACTGGGCCGAACCTAGGCCGAACCAGGCTTCGAAATAATTATCGCGAAGCGAAACCGCCTTCGTGAAATCCTGCACCGCTTCTTTGTTATTGTTCAATCGCGAGTTTGCCTGGCCGGCATTGTAGAAGGCCTCCGCCATTGTTGGATCGAGGGTCTTTGCCTTATTAAGCGCCGTCAAGGCCTCGCGGTCGCGATTCTCCTGAGCAAGTCGAATGAGCCCCAGATAGTACTGTGTCTGCGCTTCGTTCGGGTTGAGAGCCTCAGCTCTGGTGATGAAACTCTCGGCTTTAGTGATATCGCCAGCCTGGAAATACAGGATGCCGAGCGGCAAGTATATCTCTGTCAGATCGCCGTCAAATGACAACGCTTTTTCGTAGTTCTTTGCGGCTTCGCCCTCGTCGTTTAGCTCGGTTTGAACCTCCGCCAAGCCGAAATATGCCGGAGCATTTTTATCGTTATAGATCAGGGCCTCTTCGAAGAATTTCCGTGCAACCGGGAAGCTATCTTTCGCGAGAAGCTCGTTACCTTTGAGTGCCAGCGCCTCGCTCAGACCGCTTTTCGCGACAGTGTTCAGCTTGTCAAGTTCCATTGCCTCGCGAAAAAAGTCGATAGCCCGGTCGTAATTGTTTTGGTCCATGTAATACTCGCCAACGCCTGCGAAGAGCTTCGACGCCTCCTCTCGTGGCATCGTCTTGATCCGTATCATCCGCGTATCGTTCGGGTCGACGGCCGCGATCCTTGTTCTGCGCGGGGCTGTTTTGGAAAGCGTCGCGTATTGGGTTGTCACCTTTTTCGCCGTCTCCATACGCTGTGATTTCGTTCGACGCGTACGGCCCTGCGAAACAAATTTCTTTGCAACGGCCCTGGAGGCGCCGCGGAATACAAAAACACTTGTGCCGCCGCCGATGTCGCTGACGGGAACGATGTCCTGCGCCGCGACCAGCGAAGCACAAACCGAGGCAATGACCGCAAATCCAAATGTAATTGGACTCTTTCTGACTCCTGTATTGTTTTCCATTTTGCTACTCAACTACAGATCTATACATAAACGAGCTTATAAAACCGCGTCCATACGATGCGGCTAACTAGTATTGACGTTTTCCCCGCGGGAATTTGCCAAATTCCGCAATGTCTTTTGACTCGACCCGTTGGCGAACTAACGCGCTTAGGTTACTCCGAAACCCTCGTATTAACAAGCGATTTCAGCACCGGTTAGGTTGCGAGCGTCTTGCCCTTTTTGTCGTAGTCATATAAATTTAATACTTACCAACAACCAAAAACTGAATTCCAGATTCCAGATTCCACGATCATCGGAAATCTGGGATTTGGAACAATGAATTTGGAATCTTGCCGAAAGGAGAGTTTGCCGAAGATGAAAGCATTCGCAACTGAGAATCTCAGAAATCTGGCTATCATCGGACACGGCGACGCGGGTAAAACGCAATTGGTTTCCTCGCTGTTGCACGTGTCCGGAACATCACATCGCTGGGGGAAGGTCGATGAGGGTACTACCGTAACGGATTACGAAGAGGATGCGATAGCACGGAAAGTCTCGCTAAACAACAACTTCGCCCACCTCGAATACAAAGACACAAAGATCAATCTTATTGACACGCCCGGATATGCGGCTTTTGTTTCGCATGCGAGGCCGGCACTGCGGGTTGCCGATGCGGCCCTTGTCGTGGTGGACGCGGTTCACGGCATCGAGGTCCAGACCGAAAAAACGTGGCAATACGCGAATGAGTTCCTTTTGCCGCGTTTTATGGTCATAAACAAGATCGACAAGGAGCACGCCGATTTCGGGCACGCGCTCGAAACTGCCGCGTCAAGTTTTGCCCGGTCGATCGTCCCCTTCACGCTTCCGATCGGATCGGAAGGAGATTTTAAGGGCGTGGTCGACGTGGTTCATCAGAAAGCCTACGAATTTGACGAGCACGGAAAAGCTAAAGAAATTCCGATACCTGAGGACGGACGAGATGTCTTCGAACGAACCCGCGAAAGGCTGATCGAGATCGTCGCCGAATCGGACGATGCTCTGATGGAAAAATACTTCGAGGACGGGACGCTTCCTGAGGAGGATGTCTACCCGAACCTTGCTAAAGCCATCGCGAAAAGCAAGCTTTGCCCGGTGTACGCCGTTTCGTCGACAACTCTGGTCGGTTTACAGATCCTTCTCGATCACATTATCGAGTTTGCTCCAAATCCCGCCACCCACGAGGCCGAATACGGATTCGGCGACAACGAAATGAATGGGGATCGGATAACCCGAAAGTATTCGACCGACGAACCTTTCTCGGCTTACGTTTTTCGCACGATCGCTGACCCGTTTGCGGGCCGTATCAATGTAATGAAGATCGTCAGTGGAAAGATCGGGGCCGACGCCACGGTGTACAATTCGAGTCGAGAAACGTCTGAGCGTCTGGGGGCGCTGCACGCTATCTCAGGCAAAATCCTTGACAAGGTGAACGAGGCTCAAACCGGTGACATCATCGCGGTAGTAAAGCTAAAGGACACACAGACTGGCGACACGCTGTGCGACAAGGCGAAACCGATCGTCTATCCAAAGGTCGAATATCC
>DATFEW010000165.1:0-2615 GCA_035250805.1 Pyrinomonadaceae bacterium | reverse complement strand
TACGGCGAAGGCATCTCGCGTGAAGGCGACCTTATCGACCTGGCCGTCGCGCAAAACGTTGTCGAAAAAAGCGGTGCCTGGTTTTCGTATCAAGGTGAGCGACTTGGACAGGGCCGGGAAAATGTTCGCACTCTGCTTCGACAGGACACGGCAATGCGGGATCGGATAGAAAGCGAGGTGAAGCAAAAGCTGGGATTTGTAAAAGCCGAGGCCGCCCCTGCGTAAAACGGCCGATTTAAAAGAGCTGTACCGGCTTGAAGGTTGCGTCCCCGGAGGGCAGCGACGGCGTTCAAGCCGGCACGGGAAGGATTCAATCAATGTTCAAAAAAAGGGAGGGCAGTTGCGCGTAGCAGGCAACCACTAATCCGTGATTATAGCCTCTTACTCGATAATGTCAACACGAAAATTTGACCGTTTGTTTAACGTTCTCGTTTTTCCCGCAAATGATTTGACTTATCCTTGCCCCAAAATCTAAACTTTTTAATTCGCCAGCGTCTACCTACATATGGTCTGGCCAGGTAGCTCAGTTGGTAGAGCAGCGGACTGAAAATCCGCGTGTCGGCGGTTCGATTCCGTCCCTGGCCACCAGTAAAATCAATAAGTTAGGGCTGATACTGCAGTCCTTTGCTCTCGCGTCCCCTTTGATTTCCATACTAATTGTGAGTTATTAGGTATTCCGCGTTAGAATCATTCCGTTCAAACTCTAAACCCAAAAATCCTCAGGAGTGTTCGCGATGAAAAGTACTCGAATAGTTTTCCTTTCAGCTTTGGTGTTGGCGGTGTGTTCGGTTTCGGTGTTTGGGCAGCCTCAGCCGACGCAGGATGGAGCCTTAAAAGACCGACGCTATGCCATCGAGGCTGAACTTCAATCGATCGCAGTCGTTTCTCGCAAAGTGATGGTGCCGATGCGCGACGGCAAGCGAATCCAGGCCGACATTTATCGACCCAAAGATACTAACAAAAAGTATCCGATCATATTTTCGCGAACGCCTTACAACTTTAACTGGTGGGACGTGCGGCTCGGAGCTCCGCGCGATATGACGACCATTCTCGATGCCGTAAAGCGCGGTTACGCCTACGTTGTGATGAACGAACGCGGCCGATACTTTTCCGAGGGAAACTACGACATTCTCGGACCGCCGACAACCGACGGCGAGGATGCGATCAGGTGGATGACCTCACAGGATTGGTCGAACAGCAAGGTCGGGACTATCGGATGCTCCTCTACTGCCGAATGGCAGATGGCCGTTGCCGCCCGCAACGTTCCCGGGTTTACTACGATGATCGCACAGGGTTATGGAGCCGGCGTCGGCCGCGTTGGGCCGTATTATGAGCAGGGCAACTGGTATCGTGGTGGAGCGGTCCAGATGCTCTTTATCGCATGGCTCTATGGCCAACAGAATCAGGTGAGGCCGATGTTCCCCGCAAATACTTCGCAGGAAGATCTGATCCGGGCTTCAAAATGGTTTGACCACGCTCCGCAATCGACGACGGTCGATTGGTCAAAAGCGTTGCGGCATTTGCCTGTGAAAGACATCTTCGTCGCGATTGACGGCCCGCGCGGGATCTTCGCCGACAAAATGCCTGTCGATACAGGCGGGCAGATGATCCAGCGAACTCCGAACGATCCGGCATGGTACAAGGGCGGCTTGTTCCACGACAACATGAAGATCAATATCCCTGGATTTTGGTTCATGTCCTGGTACGACGTCTCGGTCGGGCCAAATCTCGCGCTGTACAACCACGTCCGCAAAACGGCGAGCCCCGAGATCGCCGACAAACAGTACGCTGTGATCGCGCCCGTGCTGCATTGCAGCTACACGCGTGCGACGGAAAACACCATCGTCGGTCAGCGAAGCATGGGCGACGCTCGCCTCGATTACAGCAAAATGACATACGACTGGTTCGATTATTTTCTGAAAGGCGAGAATAACGACGTGTTGAAGCGGCCGAAAGTGCAGTACTTCACGATGGGCAGTAACAAATGGCAGTCATCCGAGCAATGGCCGCCGGCCGGTGGCGAACCGTTGAAATTCTACCTCTCGAGCAGCGGCAAAGCGAATACAAGGAATGGCGACGGGAAACTCGAGGCCAGGCCGCCCGCGAGTGATATGCCTGACATATTCACGTACGATCCGATGGATCCGGTGCCTTCTTTCGGCGGCAATGTCTGCTGCACCGGAAACGCCGTGCAAGGCGGTTCGTTCGATCAAAGCAAGATGGAAGAACGGAACGATATTCTTGTTTACAGCACTGACATTTTGAAAGAAGGTTTTGAACTAAGCGGGCCGATCGACGTGACGCTTTACGTTTCGTCGGACGCCAGGGACACCGATTTCGCCGTGAAACTGATCGACGTCGATGAAACCGGGAAGGCATGGAATCTCGACGAAACGATCCAGCGCATGCGCTATCGGGACGGCTACGACAAACCGCTGGTGTGGATGGAGGCGGGCAAGGTCTACAAACTCAAATTCCAACCGATGACCACCAGCAATTACTTCGCTCCCGGGCATCGCCTGAGGATCGAGATCTCAAGCAGCAACTTTCCGCGTTTCGATCGAAACATGAACACTGGCGGCAACAACTACGACGAGGTAAAGGGCGTGGTCGCA
>DATFEW010000163.1:0-29072 GCA_035250805.1 Pyrinomonadaceae bacterium | reverse complement strand
AAATAACCGGGTGTGCATAAGTTGCACGGTTTCCGGCTTTAGGATTTGAGCCCCGCCGTGTTGTCCTTCCTGGAGATGGGCCAGCATGAACTGCGACATATCGACCGCAGTACTACTCAGGCTGCCCGCGGGAAACGGAACGACCACCTCAAAAGGAACCGTCTCTGTATCAGACGCGAGCCGATATCCCGAAGACATATTGGGTTTGAACTCTTCAGGGAGCGGCTGAGCAAACGTCGAACGGGTCATCTGCAGAGGTTTGAAGATGTGTTCAGCCACATAGTCATTGAACGGCTGCCCCGAAACCCGCTCAACAATATAGCCAGCGAGAGCTGTTGCGTAGTTTGAATACGCCGGAGTGGTACCCGGCGGAAAAATACGAGTGGGAATGTGTGTCTTTAGATACTCCCCAAGGTTCGGCGTCACGTCACTGACCGCGAAAAGATCCTTTACCTGCTCCTCGAACCCGGGCGTGTGCGTCATGATGTGCTTTAATGTGATCGGCGCACCGAACGCATCGGGTATCTTGAAATCGAGATACTGATTCACGTCGGCGTCAAGATCGAGCTTGCCCTGCTCATACATTTGCATCACAGCGGTCCAAGTGAACAGCTTGGAAACCGAACCGGGACGGAATAAGGTTTCTTCCGGGGAGACAGGTTTTTTACTCGCTACATCAGAGTAGCCGTAACCTTTTGAAAACAAGAGCTTTCCGTCCTTAACAATAGCTACCGTAGCGCCCGCGATATTCTCGCGTTCGAGTTGCTGGGGCAGTACGCCGTCGAGAAACGCTTCGACATCAGCGGCAGTCATCGAGAATGCGCCAACGGCGGGTTTGTCCGCAGGCTGCGGTTCATCGGCTTTAGGCGCAGGCGGAACCTGACCCGCCACAATTGATAAAAGGATCAGGCCGATCATGACCAGCGCTGTCAGTCTTTTCACTATCGTTTCTCCTGTTCGGTTAATTTAACGATGTCTTGCGGCCCGGCCCGTAGAGGACGTGACCCGGACGCGCGCCCGTGTGTTTCCCATTCTCTATTACGACCTGGCCGTTTACGAGA
Source organism: Pyrinomonadaceae bacterium (assembly GCA_035250805.1). Classification (GTDB taxonomy): domain Bacteria; phylum Acidobacteriota; class Blastocatellia; order Pyrinomonadales; family Pyrinomonadaceae; genus OLB17. Next base: position 28,011 of record DATFEW010000163.1, on the reverse strand, counting down.
ACATGATCGATACCGACTGGGTTAAGCAGCGGTTTCTCATACGTTGCCCGGTCCTGGATCTTTTCGTAATCGAATATCACCACATCTGCCCAGTTCCCCTCTTTGATCATGCCGCGGGACGCAAGCCGCATTCGGGTCGCGGGCCACGACGTCATTTTGCGTATCGCGTCTTCGAGCGTGATCACTTTTTGCTCGCGGACATAACGCGCAATAAGCCGCGCATGATTCCCGTAGCTTCGTGGGTGGGCAAGGCCTAAACCGTCTACCGCCCCCGGCTTTAGCGCCGCACCCGCATCGCTCCCAATGCTGGTCCACGGAAACTTCAGAGCCGTCGTAATGTCCTGCTCACTCATCATGTGATAGATCGCATACACACGGCCGCTACCCTGCATTACCAGATCGAATGCGGTATCTGCCGGGTCTTTGCCCACCTCTTTTGAGATCGCAGCCAACGTCTTTCCTTCGAACCGCGCGTTATCCTTATTTTGCGCGTTTACGAGGACGATGTTTTCCCAGCCGCCCGATGCCTCGACAATATTCCACCACCCTGGCGAACCAGTTTTGATCTCGTTCTTTAGCCGCTCACGCGTAGCTGGGTCTTTGAGGCGTTGGAGCAGCTTCTGCTCACCGCCCTCGAACGCCCAGGAAGGAATTACGGCCTCCAGTCCGGTGCCTCCGGCAGTATAGAGATACATATCTGCCGCGACATCAACCCCTCTGGCACGTGCCTGCTCGATCTTCTCACCCGCCTCACGCATGAGTTTTCCCCATCCGGGCTGATGAGCGGCTTTAAGGTGAAAGATCTCGACCGGCAATCCGCCCTTCTCTCCGATCGTGATCGCCTCTTCCACCGCCTGGACAAGCTCCTTACCCTCACCGCGAATATGGCTGGCGTAGATGCCGCCGTGTGCAGCCGCGACCTTCGCCATTTCGATCAGTTCTTCGGTCGTCGCGTAGCTGGACGGCGGATAAATTAAAGCCGTGGTCATTCCCATGGCACCGGCTTTCATGGCTGTTTCCATGATCGCCTTCATTCGCGCGAGTTCTTCAGCATTCGGTCCTCGCGACTGCATTCCAAGGACCGCGGCTCGGGCTTGGGTCTCACTGAAATAGGAGCCGAAATTAATGCTGATGCCGCTTTTTTCAAGTCCGGAAAAATATTCCGCAACCCTTTCAGCGGGAACAGGCGTTCCACCCTCACCGCCGATCGCGGTAGTGACGCCCATCATCAACTTGTTTTCCGCCAAGCCGTTTTGCGGCAGGACGCTTCCTGATTGATCCATCACATCGATCCAACCCGGCGAGACGTATTGGCCGCGCGCGTCTATCTCGCGCTTGCCTTTTCCGTCCACCATGCCGATCTTTACGAAGCGGCCGTCGTTTATTGCGACGTCCGCGAGGATCCATGGATTGCCCGCGCCGTCCAGAACACGCCCGTTGCGGATCACGATGTCGTAACTAGGTTCAGCCGTCTGCGCCGATAGGTGTAATGGTGAAAGGCTCAGCGCGAGGACGCAAAGCAGGATCCCCGAAATACTGCGTCGAACTTTAATCATAATTACTTCGGCGATTGCTAATTTGCGGCCATTGTCGGAACGACACGACCCTGGCCGTACAGAACATGTCCGGGCCGGGCTCCTGTGTGCTTTCCGTTCTCGATCACGATCTGGCCGTTCACGAGTACTTGATCTATGCCTGTCGGTGTACGGAAGGGATATTCATAAGTGGCGTTGTCCTGGATCTTGTCATAATCGAAAATAACAACATCCGCCCAGTTGCCTTCCTTTATAGTTCCGCGCGACGGGAGCCGCAGACGTGTCGCCGGCCATGAGGTCATTTTCCTGATCGCTTCAGGAAGAGTAATTATTTTCTTCTTACGAACATATTCTGCGATCACCCGCGGAAAATTTCCATAGCCACGAGGGTGCCCGTTGCCGACCGTGTTCGGATCCATCAATTGCGGAGACGCAGCCGCATCGCTGCCGAAGCTGATCCACGGATACTTGATCGCGGTTTCAACATCCGCATCCGACATCATGAAATAAAGCGCCCCAGCCCGGTTGTTACTCTCTGTTATGAGGTCGAAGGCAGCGTCCGCCGGATCTTTGTTCCATTCCTTTGCGATCTGCTCAATATTTTTGTTTTCAAATCGTTTATGTTCCGGATTGCCGGACGAGGCAAGCACGACCTGTTTCCATCCCCCGGCAGCTTCGACGATATTCCACCATCCGGGTGAGCCGGTCTTTATTTCATTCTTGAGCCGCGCGCGATTGGCCGGATCCTTGAGGCGCTCCAGCATCTTTTCTCGACCGCCGTCCGCCGCCCACGACGGGACAACGGCAGATAACGACGTCCCGCCAGCGGTGTAAAGATACATATCCGCGGCAACATCGAGGCCGCGGCTGCGTGCTTTTTCGATCGTCTCGCCGGCCTGACGCATCAGCGTTCCCCAGCCGGGCTGATAGGCCGCTTTGAGATGATAGATCTCGACCGGCAGTCCACCCTTTTCGCCGATCGTAATTGCTTCGTTGATAGACTCGATCAACTCTTTCCCTTCTCCGCGGATGTGGCTCGAATAAACCCCGCCGTAGCGACCGGCAACCTTTGCTAATTCAATTAGCTGTTCTGTTTTTGAATAGCTTGCCGGAGGATAGATGAGGGCTGTCGATATTCCAAGCGCACCGCCTTTCATTGCCGTTTCAACTATGGACTTCATTTTTGAAAGCTCTTCGGCATTTGGGTCGCGAGCTTCTGACCCGATGACGGCTACGCGCGCCTGCGTAGCACCGTAGTAGGTGCCGAAGTTCATGCTGATGCCGCTTTTCTCGAGACCCGCGAAATATTCTGAGAGTTTCTCAGCCGGCACCGGAGTGCCGCCTTCACCGCCGATGCCTGTCGTCACGCCCATCAGCAGCTTGCTTTCCGCCAGTGGGTTTCGTGTCAAAACGCCGCCAGACGCATCCAGCATATCGATCCAGCCGGGCGACACGTACTTCCCGCCAGCGTCGATCTCGCGCTTGCCCTTTCCGTCGACCTTGCCGATCTTCACAAAGCGGCCGTCCTTGATCCCAACATCGGCGAGTATCCACGGATTGCCTGCTCCATCGAGCACGCGGCCGTTGCGGATCACAATATCGTAGGCGCCTTCGGGAGTTTGCGCGACAAGGTGTTGCGGCAAAAGGCCTGACAGCATCAGGCCGATCAACACCAGAAAAGTGAGGTGACGTTTGCAATTCATATACGTTTACTACGGACTTATTTGATCTTGGGAGCGGTTATTCCGTTGCCGGCGCCTTGTTTGAAAATGAGCTGCGTAACCTTGCCCGACGCATCGGTTTCAAATTTTAGCTGCGCGTCGACGACCTTGAGAAAAAAGTCCTTCTCGGTCTCGGGAAACAGCTCCATATTTTCGCGTCCGGTGATCCGCATAAAGATCTTTCCGCCTTCAGTCGATACCGTCAGAACCACCGCAGGCAGAAGCTGATAGTCACCCACATATTTTTCAAAGGCCTGCGCGGGCAGCGTGATCGCCGTGCGTTGCTTCGGCAGCGTAACCGGGTCTCCAAAGACGATCGCCGAAAGATTGTTCGCAACCGCTCCTGCCGAGGCCCCTTCGACATTGCTCAATACCACGACCGTAACTTTATCGTCAGGAAATCGAGCTAACTGCGTCGCAAACCCATAGATGCCGCCGCCGTGCGAGATCGACCTTCGATTCCCACGCTTACCCACATTCCAGCCGTATGCGTAAGTGCCTTTTAAAGGAGTAAACATTTCATCGAGAGATTTCTTCGTCAGCAGCTTTTCGGTATAGAGAGCCTGTTCCCACTTTAGAAGATCTTCCGTGGTCGAATACAATGCGCCCGCCGCATAAGGTATCAGCATGTCCATATACGCAGCGTTGACGAAGCCGTCGCCGTTTCGCTTGTATCCGGCCGCACGGCGCTTAATGATGTTCTGGTGGCTATCGTAGCCCGTGTCCTTAAGACCCAGCGGCGTGAAAATGTTCTCCTGTAGGAAGTCTTTGTACGACTGACCAGATGCCTTTTCTACGATCACGCCAAGTAGGTGATAACCGGAATTGCTATAGTTAAATTTCTCACCCGGAGCAAAATCGAGCGGTTTGCTTTTGTAGTCGGCTAGCAGGTCATTGACCGAGATCGGCAGAATTGCCTTTTTTGCGAAGTCAGGCGAATCCGTGTAATTTGCGATTCCCGAGGTGTGGGTCAGCAGGTGACGGATAGTGATCGGTTCCCAGGTCGCCGGGCATTCTGCAACGTACTTGCAAACCGGATCGGCTGTATTGAGCTTGCCGCGCTCCTGCAGAAGCATTATCGCCGCCGACGTAAACTGTTTTGTGATCGAGCCAAGACGAAAGGCGGTCTGCGGCGAATTAGGAATGTCCCATTCCTTATTAGCCATTCCGTACCCTTTGCTAAAGATCGGCTTTCCATCTTTCGCAACGAGAACGGTGCCGCTAAAGCGGTCGATCTTCTCGACAGCACCCATGTACTCTTCGATCTTCGGGATGATCTGGCTCGGATCCAGCGGTGCCGGCTGCTGTGCGACCGACACATGAACGAACGAGACGAACAAAGCGGTAAATATTACAAACCTAGAAATTCTCATCAAAAATACTCCGTTTACTGAAAATAACTGCGATCCGCATCTCCAAAAACGAGAGCGGATCGCAGGCCGTTCTGACAGGCAAAGCTAAAACTCAATTCTAAATCCGATCTGTCCCTCTCTTCCCGGCAACACCTGAAGTGTCGATCCAAAAGGTTGAGCCGGCACAGTGTCAAGACCTTGTGCCTGGGCCGGGTTTTGACGATTGAAAAGATTGAAGAACTCAAGCAAGACCTGCAGCTTTACGCGTTCGCCGAGGTTGAATCGCTTCGAAAACCGAATATCGGTATTAATAAACGGCTCCGCCGTAAATGCATTTCTTCCTGCAATTACATCGACGCCATTGAAATTGCTGTTTCCGTCAGCGTCCTGCGTCAAGTCCTGTCGGCTGAAGCGAAATCCGCTTTGTGCCCGAAAGATCCCGCTGATCTGAAATTGCCATGGAAGGTCCACCAGACCAAAGACCTGAAATATGTGACTAAGTGCCAAACTCGACGGCCCCTTGTCCAGATCAGGGCCGTTCAGAAATGTTCCCGCTTGTGCCACGAATTTACCATTACAAGCGGTAAACGGTGCGTTCTGGTTGTTTTGACTCGGGCAGGCGGGAGTCGTCGCGGTAGCGACCCTTCCCGGATCGGTAACTAGCGGCACAGTCCCAATAAAGTTATCAGATGGGGTGGTGAAGATACCGCGAGAATTGTCAGTGGCGCTCGCCCACGTGTAATTCGCGCCCAACATATAGCGATTGCTTAGCCGCTTATTGAAGCTCGCGACCAACGCATCATACCGGCCCTCAAAGAACGGGCCGAATGTCTGGATCTCTCCCGTAGTATTTGGGGGTAAGAAGCGCCTGCCGAGAACGCGGGACTCAAATGCTAGATTACTTGTCCGGATGCCAAGCAGATTTTTCATTTCGCGGTGATGGTAATCCACCGCGAGCACCATGTCAGGCGTCAATTCGCGCTGGACACCTACGCTGAATCCGATCGTGTGGGGGGTCCTGAATGTGCTGTCAACCGTAGTGGGCAATTGTCGCGGAGGAATGATCGGGTTATTCAACATCCCGAACGCCCCCCAATTAAAATAGCCTGCGGGCATCCCGATGGCTGCGGCTGCTTGTACAAGCCAATCTTCCGGCGACAGACCAGAAAGGTCCTGAATGTTATCTCTGTTGAACGGCGTATTAGCGGGAATTACCGCGTGGTTGGGAGCAACAACCCGGTTGAGCCGGTCAACACCCACGATGGGAAGGCCAAAGGGGCATGTAGTTTGAGGAGTTCCGGGGTTAGCGGCAATTTGGGCATCAGTCAGCGTATTGGAAACACACGGACCTGGAAGACCGCTCAACCAGGCAAGATTTGTAACGATATTCGGTGAACCGTAAAACCCTCTCGGTAAATAAATAGATTGAACAAATCTGTTGTCGCTGCCCCCGAAAGCGGGAACCTGGCGCACAAGCCCAAGACGGAACTGATCATAAAATTTTCCGAAATGAGCGCGTATAACGGTTTTCGGCGTTACCGCCCACGCGACACCCAGCCGCGGCGAAAAGTTGGTATTTGCTTCGAACTCGGAATCGTGGTCCCAGCGCAGGCCAAGATTGATCGTCAGGTTCTTGCGGATTTTCCAGTCGTCCTGCACATAAAGGCCATTATAGTGATTTAGCAAATGGATCTCACCCGCCTCCGGTGTTGGAGCGCCGCTCTCACCAATTAACATGACGCCGCTGTTTTGAGGCCCGAAATTTACATAGTCGGCAACCGTAGTGTACCGCTGTATTGCCAACGTTGAGGAATCGATACCGTCAACTTTGGTTCGCAGGTACTGCCACCCGAACTTTATGTCGTGATCGCCAAAAAGTTTGTTGGTGTTTGCCCCAAACGAACTGTAGTTCTGCGTTAGATGGGACGGAGTTGCAGCACTACCAAATTGAAGGATGCCCAGATCCCCGGCGACCGGTAGATTAGAAAAGTTAAAAGGCGGCAATTGGACGGTCGCGGTAAAAGGTACGAATACGATGGCTCCTACTATGTCAGGATTCGTAGGCCCTTGCGCGGACGGCTCGTCTCGAAACGCGGCGCGGAGCGTAGTTATCCACGGATTGGCCTGATCTCCCAACAGCATCGTATCGCCAAAAGCTAACATTAACCTTCGTCCACTTGAGTTGGTCCGGCTCGACGGAAAACCAACACCTTGGCCGGTGATGTGTTCATTCGTGTAGTTCATTTCCTGAACCAACTGATGATTTCCGAAGTGCTGGTTAAATTTAAGAAAGGCTCGGGTCTCGCGCGACATCTGGGGCCCGTCAAACGGATCCTCCTGAGCGTGAATAAGATCAGCAAGCACTGGCGGCAAATTCTGCGGGAAAGTAAAGTTAACCCCGCGGTCCTCAGTTATCCGCTCCATCGAGCCAAAGAAGAAGATCTTGTCTTTCCAAATAGGGCCGCCTAACGCCAAGCTGTAGTCGTGTCTACTCAGCTCCGGCGCCTCAGTAACCGCTGGATCCAGCGAATTGCTCGAATCGAGTGCGTCGTTGCGGTGGAAGTATGAGCCCACTCCGTGGAACTGGTTTCCGCCGCTGCGCGATATAACATTTATGATCGCCCCAGACGCCTGTCCGAACTCGGCTTTATAACCGGTCGTCAGAACCTGAAATTCTGCGATAGTTTCCTGATTGAACTGCGCCGCCGGTCCGCCGTTTACGGTGTCTTTGTTCGGCTGTCCGTCAATGAAAAAATTATTGTTGCCGCTGCGTTCGCCGAGCACCGGGTTTGCGTTGTCGCCGGAAGATTGCCGATTTATGGCAACGCCCGGAACAAGCTGCATCAGATCGAGATAGTCGCGTCCGCTGACTGGTAGATCCTGGATCTGTTTTGGTGTGATCGTAGAACCAGTAGAGGATGTATTCGGTTCAAGCAGGGGCAGAGCGTCAGTGACTTCGACGACGTTACCGCCCACGGCTCCTACCGCAAGCTGTACATCATATGTCGCCACTCGGTTCAGCGTAAGTTCGATTGTTGCGACTTTCTCACCGAATCCCTTCCCGGTAACCGTAACCGTGTAGGTTCCGGCCGGCAGTGCCGCGATCCGATACAAGCCCTCCTGGTCGGTCGTGACCGTTCGCTCAGACCCGAGAACCGGACTCGTTACCTTAACGGTTGCACCGGCTACGATAGCTCCGTTCGCATCGGTGACTACGCCCTGAATTGTAGACGTTGTCGTCTGGGCACTCGAGGCCGAAGCAAAAACGAGCATTAAGGAAAGGATTATCAGCGAAGAGGAATATCTGCTTCGCGCAGCCTTTCCCGCTGCCCCTCCAAGATCAACGAGAAATCGACAATGTAACGCTTTCATAACTAATGCTCCTTTCCTCAAGAAAATTATTTGAAATAGTCTAAAGATCCTGATGCCCAAACTCTATTGTGCAGCCTTCGCAAGCGGTGGATCCGGGACACGCTTGAATGGATAGTCCGAAAATAAACCTAACGTTACCGTATCTGCTTTTCCCTGCGGATTTAGCCCAAACGCAACAAGTACCTTCGAGGCGACCGGTCCATTGAACTGTGCTCTAAAGGTGTCGTAATGCCAATGCTGAAGGTCGCTCTTAAACGCCGGGCCAAAGTTAATATTTAATTTGCCGCCTTCGTTATTTATTTTAACCTCACCGTACAGATCGTTCTTATAGGTGCCTGCATACTTCTCAAGCGCCAGTGACGGATTGGTACCCATGACGCGTTCCGATTCCGCTTTCTTTTCGGCCGCCTTTCCCTGTTCCTGCAATGGTTTGAGCGCTTTGAGCATATCCGCGCTCCAATCTTTTTGGGTGCCGCCCAGATAGGCATCAAATACCTTGAACATGAGCGGTATGGGAAGCAGCGAGCCGTTCATGTTTGTCAAAATGACGACACCAAGTTTTTCCTCCGGTATCATCGCCACCCCGGCACGCATGCCATCGATCGCTCCACCGTGCTCGACGACCTTCTTGCCTTTGTAGTCATGCATGAACCACCCGAGCCCATAAGTAAGAAAGTGCGCCTCGGGATAGAACATCGTATACGCACCCTCTAGCCGCATAACAGTCTGCGGCATATGCATCTCCCTCATCGCAGCGGGACTGATGAGTTTCTTACCCTCAAAGGTGCCCTGTCCAAGCTGCAGACGAACCCATTGGGCCATGTCCAGGACATTCGAATTTATTGAACCCGCCGGCGCAATATTGTCGATGTTACGCCAGGCGATCGGCTGGACCTTATCCTCGACCGAGGCGTGCGGCGTCGCAACATTATCTCCATTCTTAAAATCTTTGATGCTCGTGTTGCTCGCGGTCATGCCCAGGGGGGTAAAAATTCGGCTTTTTATGAATTCGTCCCAGCTTTTCCCTGTTGCCTTCGCGGCGACCTGTCCCGCGGCAAGGTACATAAGATTTTGATAACCGAAATTGCTCCGAAGGCTCCAGGTGGGTTTCAGATAGCGGGTGCGCCGCAGGATCTCATCGCGGTCTAGCTCCGACCCGTACCAAAGAAAATCCCCACGTTCCAGACCGCTGCGATGTGTCAAAAGATCACGGATCCTTAATTCGCGGGTGACATAGGGATCGAACATTTCGAAGCCCGGTAAATGTTTGACCGCCGGATCGTCCCATTTGATCTTGCCTTCATCCACAAGCATCGCAAGTCCCGCTGCGGTAAATGCCTTCGACGAGGATCCGATAGCGAACAGCGTCCGCTCGTCGACCGGCGCTTCTGCACCAAGCTGTCTTACTCCATACCCCTTGGCAAGCACGATCTTATCGTCCTTAATAACTGCTATTGCGATGCCCGGAACCTCCCAATCGCGCATAGCTTTGGTGACGTATTCGTCGAATCCGTTTAGTTGTCCGTGTACAAGTTGCGAGAGCAGCAGGAAAAGGAGCGTAAAGGTGGCCAAGCCAAGCATTCGTTGTCGCATAGTAAGATAGAAAATAACCTTGTTATTTATTGATCGGTTGGGGATCGTTTAAACTGACAGACGATATTTACCGCAAATGTTGCACAATGTCAATAGTGCAACACATACTGCATTCTTTCTTGCCTCGCAGGTTTTGATTTGCTATCTTATCGGTCGTGCAGCCATCCTCCAAAATTGTGAACAGCCGATCATTTGCAGCGAGAACGGTCGAGATCGAACGAGCCGAGATCCGCCTTGTCCGCCTTCCATTGATTGAACCATTTGAAACAAGTTTTGGCCGGATCGACTCGCGGTTGATCTTTCTTGTCAGACTTGACGGCGAAGGGTTTACCGGGTGGGGCGAGGTCGTCGCGGAGGAAGAACCGCGCTACAGCTACGAAACCGTCGGCACTGCCCACCGAGTCATTCAAGACCATTTGGCACCCGCTGTCCTGTCGCGTCCGATCGAAGATCTTGATGACCTCGCAGGACGGTTCGCACAGTTTCGCGGACACAATATGGCCAAGGCCGGATTGGAACTCGCTTATATGGATCTTCTCGCGCGGGTGGAGGGTAAGTCCTTATCCGAGTTGATCGAAGGTACGCGCGAGAGTGTTCCGGTAGGAGTGAGCCTCGGGATCCAACCTTCGCTTGATCAATTACTGAGACGCATCGACCTGTACCTGGGACTGGGTTATCAACGGATCAAGCTCAAGATCAAACCCGGTTGGGATGTGGATATTGTCAGAGAGGTGCGGCAGCGACATCCTGATATCTTACTTTCGGTCGATGCAAACTCGGCTTACACGATCGGCGACGCCGATCATCTGCTGGGGCTTGACGAACTTGAGCTTCTTATGCTCGAGCAGCCCCTCGATCATGACGACCTGATCGATCATGCAGAACTTCAATCGAAGATGCGGACACCGATCTGCCTGGATGAAAGCATCACTGGTTTACGACGAGCCGAGCAGGCACTCCATATGGAAAGCTGCAGGATGATCAATATCAAGATCGGAAGGGTAGGCGGCTACTCGCAGGCATTGGCGATCCACGATCTGTGTCATTCGAGAAACGTACCTGTCTGGTGCGGCGGCATGCTCGAATCAGGTGTCGGGCGCGCACATAACATCGCACTTGCAAGTTTGCCCGGGTTCACGCTCCCGGGCGACATCTCCGCAAGCTCTCGTTATTTTTCCAAAGATGTGATCGAGCCGGAAGTGAGTGTTTCTGATAAAGGCACGGTGGACGTTCCCCTAAAACCGGGTTTGGGATTCAAGGTAGATCTCGATCATATTGAGGCGAACACACAGGCCCTGGAGCGAATTGAACGAAACGGCAAAATGTAGCGGAGGTAGAAATTGATGAGCTCCATTTCGCGCAAGAGACCACGAAATTCCCGCGGCCTACTCGAAGCAGATGGAAAGATCCCGCCGACCGCGCTGGAAACCCGCTTTGCCGAGGCTCAATCCCGGCTTAATCCACGCCGCTGGCAGCTGGTCCGCGCCATTTTTGATTCCGCTGACGAGACTTATTTTCTCTCCTCGCGAGAGCTCGCGAAACGGTACAACGTCGACGCCAGCACCATCCTGCGGGCAACCCAGGTGATGGGTTACGAAAGCTATGCCGACTTTGCTGCCGACCTTCGCCAGCATTTCGTCGCGCGGATCACACCTTATGCGGCATTGAAGGCCGCAACGAAGGAAAAGCGCAGCGTCGCCGATCATGTCGATCACGCCCTGGACAAATCACTGGAGAATCTAAACGCGTTGAAATCTGAGCTTGACCGGCCGCGCGTGATCGAACTTGCGAAAGCCATCAAGCGCTCGCGGCGAGTTCTTGTCATAGGAATAGATTTCGCATCTTCGCTTGCTACATGTCTGGCCTACGGACTTTCGAGTCTTGGTTTCGACGCCGAGGCGCCGGTCGGAAGCACGGGATCCCTGCAATACAAAGTCGAAGTTCTGACATCGAAGGACGTTCTGATAGCTATCAGTTTCGGCCAGTGTCTCAGGGATACCGTAGAGGCCGTGCTTCAGGCAAAAAAACAAGGCGTGCCAACCTTTGGTATCACTGACAGCGATTCGACGCCGATAGCGCGCTATTGCGACTCTCACCTTATCGCCTCGGTGGTCAGCCCTTCATTTCTAAATTCCTATGTAGCACCCACCGCGCTGATCAGCGCCATCCACGTAGCATGCGCGCATATCGATCCAAAGCGTTCGCTGAATCGACTGAGGCCGACCGACCGGGAGTACGCGGCCGGGCCCCGCTGGTACCGGGAGCCGAAAGATTCTGATAACAACGGCTCCTGATCTACACTTTCTGCATGTCCCGTGCAACGGAAACAGCGAACATTATTATCCGCGACATAGAGAGCATTCAGGAGATGCGCGTGGTCGAGACCCTGGAGAAGGAGGTTTGGGGTTGCGACGACCGCGACATCGTCCCACTGACGATGCTCGTTGCGGCACGAGAGTCTGGCGGAATTCTGATCGGCGCATTTGAAGGCTCTTCACTCGTCGGGTTTGCTTTTGGATTTGTTGGCCGGGAAGACGGGGCGATAGTTCATCACTCTCATATGCTTGCCGTCCGATCATCATATCGCCGCCATAACCTTGGTTACCGACTGAAAATGGCCCAGCGTGATCGAGCTCTTGAACAAGGCATTAAAAGGATGACATGGACGTTTGACCCGCTTCAGAGCATGAACGCACACTTCAATTTCGGGAAGCTTGGTGTCCTTGCGGACAAGTACAAGATCGATTTCTACGGAGAAACTACTTCAAGTCCGCTCCATCAAACAGGTACCGACCGGCTCTGGGTCACATGGCTTCTGGACAGCGCGCGCGTAGAGAACAGGGTCCAGCAAAATTCGCCGCCCGAATTTACAGATACTTATCAGAACATTTTGATCCGCTGCACAGATGGGAATGCGCCTGAAACCGTCGCGTCGATTCCCGAGACCGGAGGTGCCGTTGCGATCGAAATTCCCGACGACATTAATTCTATTGATCCGAACCGAGCCCGGCTGTGGCGCGAAGAAACTCGACGGATTTTTTCAGAAGCGCTCGCAGCCGGTTTCATTGTTATAGACTTCGTACGGCGAGATCGGGACGGCCGTTTGGTGGGAACATATCTCCTTGCTCACGGAAGTTTGGAGCTCTTTTCGGCTCCGGCCAAACTTGTCCGGTAAAGCGGTCAGTTCTCAACCGTTCGATCACATCATAAACACGCTTGTCGCCGCGCACGTCCTCCCAGATCGGGCTGTGATCGAACATAAGCATCGGAACCCGGCTCTCTTTAAAAGCGCGTTCGAAATACCGGAGGCCTTCGTCGATACGTCCTAAGGCGTAAGCGATCAGGACAAGGTCGTTAATAACCTGAGCATGTGCCTCTAGAGCAGCTTTCAAGCGCGTATAGATCGAAGCTGCCTCCTGTGTCCTGCCGGATTTGGCGAGGTAGTATCCGAGTGACCCTTCCGCCATTAATTTTTCTGTCCCCTCTGTCTCGCTGATCCGTCTATTGATCTGCGCGATCGCATCTCCAACTCGACCATCGAGAAAGTATGCATCGGCAAGCAGAATGCGTGTTGTTGGCGAATCAAATGTCAATTCGACCGAACGTTCGCCAAATCGGATAGCCTCTTTATAGCGCTTTTGAAATATCAGAATGTTGCAATAGGCCCCGTTAGTAAGCCCGGAAAGCGGATCGTATTCCTGTGCAAGCCGCATTTGTTCCGAGGCCGCGTCGAGATCATCGTCAGCAATGATCCATGCGTAGCGGAGGCGTGCCGTAGAATTGTAAGGAGAAAGCTCGATCGCCTTTTCAAGAAGCTTTTTGGCCCCGGCCGCCCCGTCCTTCCCGGTGTCCTGCAGATTTGCAAGTGCGATGTACGCCTCGGGTATATCTTTATTGAGTTCCAACGCCTTATTTGCAAGCACCGTGGCCTTCTCCCGTGTCTCGTTCGGGTCGGCGTAGCGATAGTATCGAAGCATATTGTAAACGTCGGCCTCCATTGCATAAGCCTTCGCATAGTTCGGGTCGTGGCCGATCGCTTCTTCAAAATAATCGATGGCTCGAAGCATATTTTGTTTCGTCCGGGTACTGTGAAGGTAAACGCCCATCTGGTATGCCTGAAGGGCGTCCACGCTGTTGGTCGCATCCTGGCTAAGGAGCTGTTCCTGTTGTTGGGTAAGATTGATCGCCAGCGCGCTTACTACTTTATGCGAGATCGAATCCTGCACCGAAAATATGTTTGTAAAACTTTCGTCAAAGTTCTCTGCCCACAGCGAACGCCCGGTGTAAACATCGATTAGCTGTACAGACACTCGAATGCGGTCACCTTCGTGCTGCACCGTACCCTCAAGAACGGTTTCGACACCCATTTCCTGTCCGGCGACCATAGAATTTGAGGCCGGAGCGTCCGTGTACCGAACGACCGAACTGGTCGGGCGGACCGGTATATGTTGGAGCTTGCTCAACCGCGTAATGATCGAGTCCGCCATGCCGAGACCGAGCTTGTCATTGTTTCCGTTCCCGCCTATCGCTTTGAATGGAAGTACCGCGAGAGAGCGGGCCCTACCGCCGGGGACCGGGGAACTCTGCGGACGAAAATATACGGCCAGGACAATGACCGCGACTGAAAGTCCTACGAGGGCCGCCGCTGCCAGGATGCCTCGTTTTCGTCCTCGCTTTCGCGTCTCGGGTCGCGTCGTATCACCAACATTAGAGGCCCGTTCGGAAACTTGCGGTTGCGAACTTGTTGGTGCCGGCGGCTCGGCCCATCCCAGATGTTGTCCGTCGGCAGGCAGCGACTCCCGCTGCATCGAAGGTTCGGCGGGGTGGTTCGGTGCAAAGTAACCGTCGATGACCGTCGGGGAATAAATCGGGCGCACCTTGGCCGAAAATCGATATCCGGTCCTTGCGACAGTTTCTATATAAGAGTCGCCGGAGGGCATCTGACCGAGTGTTTTGCGAAGAATGTATATGTGCTGCGTGAGGTTCGCATCTTCAACGAAACTGTCGCCCCAGAGTTGCTCGTATATGTACTCTTTTTCGACCGTTTGTTCTGAATTTTGGATAAGTATAAGCAGGACCTGGAAAGCCTTGTGGGTTAACGGGACAGGTTGGCCTTTTTTCTGTAATTCCTGCCGTTCTACATCAAGACGGAAGTCATCGAACACATAGGAGATCGCTTCGCGCACCGGCAATTTAAGAATGTTCGCCTTATCTGCTGTCAAAGTAATTCAATACGATGCACCCCAAATTAATCGTGTTGCTGTTTCCGTATCCTAATTTTCCAACTTGTGCTGACAATCCGTACGGTTTCCGGCGCTTCAAGGTTTCAATCTTTGGAATAGAAGCACATTAAATTAAACACCGCGGGTTTCTGGTTTGTGACTTTGTACGCGGGCCGGATTCAACGACCGATAAGAAAAAAGCTTCACAAGCGATCCGGCGCCTGCCCTTATTACTTAATGAAAAATGTGTGCCACCCTGATTAAGATGGCACACATCACTACAAATCCATTTCCGTTTAGAAAATGAACTTAGCTCGCAGGTGGATCTTCCGGCCGATGTACGCGCCGAGTTCATAGTTATTGAAATTGGTATTTCCTGCGATGGCGAAAGCACCGGTTTGGGCTCCCACACCGGTCAGGGTTTTTGGCCGCTGGTTGAACAGATCAAAGATCTCAGCGCCTATCTGGAAGTTGAAGCGGCCGTCCGGCCCAAATCGAGTGTTCTTCAGCACAACGAGATCGGTTTGATTGAACCCGTTGGTGCGGAATGCATTTCGTCTGGAAGTCCCGGCGCCGTTTCCGGCAAGCTCTTCGGCGAGGAATCCCGTAGTGATCCAGGCGGCACTTGGATTGAGGGCAACCCACGCTACCGTATCACCCGAGTCCAGCACATCTACCATTTGTCCATTGACAAGCTCCTGGATCCGTTGGCCGGCGGCATTGACCGCGTAGATTCCGCTGCTAAGCGTCGGGTCGCCTTCCGGATTGAAGAGCGCCCTGTCCCCGGCAGCGTCGTTATTTAAATTCGAGTCTTGCCCGGAACGGATCGTTATAGGTTGACCCGACTGCGCCTGGAATATACCGTTTAATGAAAATCCGCCAAAGACCGCTTTCAAAAAGGCATTTGAGCTGTTGTTAAAAAACGGCAGTTCATAATTGAAGGAAGCAACGAATCGATGCGGCACATCAAGAGGTGACGGCCCCCATTCGGCGTCGATGTTCAATCCTTCGGCAGAGAAAAAATTCCCGGCGTCCTGAGGCCTGCGTGGGTTCAGCGCGCTCGTGTTCAATTCGTTAGTCGAATTGTCTTCCGTTTTGCTGAACGTATAGGCCGCGGTAAAGCCGAGGTTATTGGCGAATCGACGTGTCATACTGAATGACACACCGTCGTAATTCGACTTGCCGATCGGCGGGAACCCAGTAAGTACTCCCCCGAATCCGAATTCATCCAACGGGCCCACGCCGAGAGTCGGATTATTGTCGATCACCTGATCGATCGTCGGTAGTCCGGCAACGTCCGCCGCCGTCGGAGTAGTAAGAAACGTGGGAATCACATATGCCGAATCAGGGGTTTGACCGCCATTCAACTGAACCTGAACGGGCATCTGCTTAGACCGCGTTCGCAAATACCTGATCTCGAGCGCGTTGTCCGATCCGATCTGCCGTTGAAACGAGAATGCGAACGAATCAGTATATGGAACGATCTGATCGAATATGTACGACCCGGCATTTGCACGAAGGAATTCCGGCGACAGGTCCGGGATGAAGGGATCGTTTGCGGCGCCTCCATTCAATAGAAAATTCGTCGCCGAGCCCGTGTCATGAAGTTCCCCCTGTAATGTTGGTGGCAAGCTGATGGAAACCAGGTTGGTAAAGTTAGCAAAGAACGCCCGCGAGAAATTTCCGCGGATCGAACTTTCACCGGCCTCACCGAATATGAATCTTCCGACGGAGCCCTTGAAGTTCGGGGCCCACGCGAACCCGATACGAGGGGCCCAGTTATTCTTGTCTGCTTGCGGCACACCGAATTCGATCACGCCGGGCACACTTGCGTTGGCGGCGGTCGCCTGCAGCGCCGCGTCCCTGAATAGCCCCTGGTACTCATATCTGACTCCCAGATTGAGTGTTAGATTGGGTCTCACCTTCCAGTCGTCCTGGAAAAAGGTAAAGAACCTGTGATTATCGCCAATGAACGCCCCTGAGCCGACACCGCGTATATTCACGTTGTCAGGAATATCGTCCCGAAGGAAAATGTCGAGCCTCGTGTAACCGTAGTCGCCGCGTTCGCGCGGAAGGAAGTTCCCACCGTTGAGACCGCGCCGCCAGTCACCTCCGAACTTGAAAACGTGATGGCCCGATACAACCGTAAGCGCATCGAAAACCTGGTAGTTCTTAACGTATCCATTTTGCGGTAAATTTCCTCCCGGCCCGATCGCAAGGGCAAGGGCATCGATCTCTATGTTCGGAAACTCCGAAAAGGAGGGGTCCTTCAATGGGAAATTCTCGGCAGTTTGAAGGTACGACAGCCGCAAGTCATTGACCACCGACGACGAGAAGGTTTTTATGTAATTGAACGAGAAAAGATCAGTATCGTACGTCGCATTGTTGTTGAACTCGATTGATCCGAATCCGGCCTGCTCGGCCAGATACCTTGTCCGACTGTAGCGATACCGGAACTGATTTTTATCGTTCGGCGTGTGATCTACGTTAAATTGGAACGAGTTCTGGTCCTGGAAAGCTGGTATCGGAAGGATAACTTCGCCAAACGGAATCCCCGTGACTCCAAATGTGTTTATCGCGGGAATGACCACATTGCCCTCTTCGTCGGTGGTTATGCCGCTCAAATAATCTGCATTTGGCGCAAGCGTAACGTTATTCCTGAGTATATTGATCGCAAAGGGGCTCACACCCGGCATTGCGGCAAGCTGATCGAGTCCCGCAGCTGTCGGAGCAATGAAGTTTCTCGTATCCGCCGCGGTGGACCCGGTCTGGTAATATTTTTCGAACGCCGCGAAAAAGAACAGCTTGTTCTTCCCGGAGTTGAAGATCGGACCCCCTTCACCGAAGTGTGGATATGGCAGCGGACCGCCGAAAGTACCGCCCCATCTTACCTCCTTGAGGAAGTTTTTGAATCCTTGTTCTGACTCATCTGTCCCGGCGGCGTTGAAGCGCTGGCTATTGATGTATGTAAAGACACTGCCGTGGTAGTCATTCGTGCCCGACTTTGTGATCGTGTTGAACATACCTCCGGCACCCGCGCCGAATTCCGCATTAAAGTTGTTCTGCAAAAGCGTGAATTCCTGAATTGCATCCTGTATCGGCGCTGTTGAAGGCCCGGCGACGTCCGGAGCATAGTTATCAACACCGTCGATGTTAAACCCGTTGCCGCGGCTGCGAACACCGCCGATCACAGCACTGGCGCTGGCGGTTCCGTCACCCGCGGTTCCGTTCACTGAAGGGATCGCGTTCGGTGCGAGGATAGCGAGGTTGTTGACATTATTGTTGATCGGCAGGTCCAACACCTTTCGGGTTTCAAAAGTTTTCCCGACCTGCGATGTTTCGGTTTGGACAACGACCTCGCTGCCGGCCACCACGTCGACCACACCTGTTGCTCCTGCCGCCTGGAGGATAGTATCCACCGTTGCGGTTTGATTCAACGTAACCACGGCCTCACGGGTCGATTCCCCAAACCCGGGTGCAGAGATCTTTACGGTATAGTTTCCTACAGGCACGTTCGGGAACAGAAAGATCCCGTCCGCTGATGTCTGGCCCGTAAATTCCTGGCCGCGTTCCCGGTTTGACATTTTGATCGTGGCGTTGGGAACAACCGCGCCGTTGGGATCGACGACCGTCCCGGTGACGGCTCCGCCGGTCGCCTGTCCGGACACCGCAAAGCTCATCGCGGCTATCAAAATAAATATAACGATTGAAAGGTTTAAAGATCTCATATTATCTCCTGATTCGAACTCTTTATCATGGGTTCAGAAGCGGGACGTTGCAGCACTTTCGATATTTTCCGCCAGCGTGTTGAGAGGGAAAATATGCCGACTGGCCTTTGCATGGGGGTTGTTCAAAATATCGAACAGATCGAAATTCACGTCTCGCCTGTCGTGGTTGAAAGGGCAATATGCGTGCCTTTTCTGTATATAGAGGGAAAACCGATTTATACGCGAGAGAATACGCAGGCATCCCGGCCAGGTACATTCGTCACGCTAGTTTTAGTTCTTCGGAAATTCTTGCTTTATCGGAAATCTCGGAGATTTTGCGGTTCAAAAAGCGTTGGGTCCCGTTCAAAAACTTCAAAATATTGAATTCGACGATAAAGCGCTGATGCATAGCTCTGCTCGACATCGAGAGGACCGAATTCTTTTGCACAACTCAAAAAAAGAGGCTGCCATTTCAGGCAGCCCTAAGGACATTTGTCGAAAGTTTTAGAACTCAAATCTAAGGGCAAGCTGCACGACCCGCGACGGATAGGAAGCGATAATTTGCCCAAATGTAGTTCCGTTTATGTTCGCCAATTGGAAGTTGTTCTGGAAGTTGACGTTGTTGAACACATTGAATGCCTCCATTCTAAACTGAAGTTTCATCGTTTCAGTAAACTGGAAGTTTTTCAGTAGTGCCGCATTCGCATTCCAGTAACCCGGTCCGTCGATAAAGGCACGTGGGAGCGTTCCTGTTTCGCCGGGACCTGGATTAAAGAATATCTGTCCCGGGCAGACCGTGTTGGCATTAGACGGGTGAATGTACCCTCCGCTGCCTGTTCCGTTGGAGCAAATGATCGACGGATCGATCCAATAAATTTTTCCGTTGGCTTCAAACACACCGGTAAGATCCTGGATCTGGTCCGTGGTCAGCGTGCTGTTCGGCGTTTGGCGTCCCGAGAACGTGCCTCGGTTCAGCGTTCCCCGATTGTCGACGAAGGTGATCGGCACCCCCGACCGTATCTGAACGATACCTGAGATCTCCCAACCGCCGATAATGTAATTGAGCCACGAATTGTCGTTCAGAAACCTTCTGCCCTTGCCGAACGGGAACTGATAAATTCCGTTGAAGTTGAAGGTATGTGCAATATCGAAATCAGCCCGCTGATAATCGCGTTCCTTATCGTTTAGCTGCAAATACGTCTCATTCAACGCCTGGGCTGTTCCCTGACCGTTGGTCAAGTTCTTTGACCAGGTGTAGTTCGCACCCAACAGCAATCCTCCGGTAAACCGGCGACGGAGGTCTAACTGAAGCGAGTTGTAGTTGTAGCTCGCATCGTTCATCATGAGTGTGATGTTTCCGCTGTTAGGATTCGGATAAAACTTGACAAACGGCGTGTTACCCGGACTTGCCAATGTCGGATGATTATTCAAATTACCCGTAACAAACAATTGAGCCAGATCGGCAACCGTTCCGTTTCGTAGTTGCGTAATAAACGCAGCTTCCGTAAGTGCTGAAGTACCCACCCTCAAGGGTTGGGGACCAACAGCAACGTTTCGGAAAAGCGTAAGCGTTTGACATCCGGTGACCGTCGCCGGGTTGCAGAACGCCGTCGTTCCGGTTAGTGCAAGATTGGCTTGGGCACGCTGGAAATCAGCCAGAAATCCGTTGTTGATAACGTCGATCTCATTCAGGTTAATGCTTCGCAGAAGATTACCGCTGCTGGTACCAACGTATCGAGCCTCGAAAACCATGTCCCACGGCAATTCCCTTTGGATACCGACCGTATATTGTCTGATCATCGGGATCTGCAGATTCGGATCGATCGCACCGGCATTTCCAAAGAAGTTCTGTGCTGCACCGCTATTCTGCAGAAACGTCCGGTTCGGACCGGTGAAGAGCGGAGTTGGAATATCCTGAGTTTGTCCCGCCCGCAGATTCAACTGGGTGGTGCCCGCCGGGCCGATCGCGTTTATGGTTTGACGGCCAAGCCCTACGTTCCCGGTACCGGCCGATGTGATCGTGGCATTAAGCGACGTAATGATCTGGTCGTTTGCGTAAACGTGGCTGTATCCTGCACGAATCACGGTGCGGCCCTCCTTACCAAAGAGAAATCCGCCGATCCCACTGTCGAAATTGGGGGCCCAGGCTATACTTACAGACGGAGCGAAGTTGTTCCAGTCTGTCTTATAGAATCGGAATTCCTGTCCGGCATTTGTTCCCACGGTATTGAAGCTGCCGTTTCCTGCAAGAAGTGACGCCGCCGGATCGTCCGGATCTGTGATCACGGCCTCCAGCGCCAGTCCGTTATCCAGTCGTAGGGCCGGATAGATCTCCCAGCGAACGCCGGCATTCAATGTCAAACCGGGACGAATCTGCCACCGATCGGTAAAGTACAAAGCGTGGTTCCAGTTAATGAACGGCGCCAGTTGCCGTTCGCCGCGAACGTAGCCGGTTTCGATGTCCTTCATATTGAAGGCCTGTTGTTCAGCATTTACCAACCCTCCCAAAAGAGCCAAAAGTCCGTTAACCTGTGCTAGCTGGGTATTGTTGATGACGCTGCCACTACCACCGACATTAGCGAAGTTGTTGCCGGTTAAGGTTGTGCTTGTTGTATTTCCTATATAGTAATGCGGAACAATTCCGAAATCGTTGTAGGAATTCACCTCATACTTTTGATAAAGGCCGCCGAACCGGAACGAATGATTTCCCATCACCCATGTCGCATTGTCCGCAAACGTCATTACCTCATTGTTTCGACCCTGGTCCATGAACACATTGATCGGATTTGTGATTAGGCCCCCCAACAACGTTCCAAGCGGGAATTGAAGTGTCGTTGTCGGTATGGTTCCATTCGTGGGGAGGGAGTTGATGTAAAAATCCGGGTATTCACTGATCCGGTCAAACGGAACTTCGTTAGTGAACCGGCCCCACCGGAATTCGTTTACGATATTACTGGTGATCATTCGCCGGTAAGCGAATGACAACTGAAGATTCTCCGAAAATTGCGTAACGTCGGGCGACGGTGTAAATCCGGTATCGTCAACGTCCGGCCGAAGAACATCTTCTCTGTTCCAGCTATAGACGAAATTGAACGAATCCTTGTCCGTTGCGTCCAGATCGATCCGGGTCGTATATGTATCCCTTGTAGTATTGAACTGTCTGTCCAGCGAAAATCCGGTTGTATTGACCCCGTCACCGAGCCCGGTGAAATTACCCGTCTCCGGCATCAGGTCGAGGATTCGGCTTTGAATGAGCGGATTGATCGTGGACGGGATGCCCGGCAGGCCCTGGCCCTGTGCAAATGTTAGAACGTTAGCAACGGTGCACGTGCTGGCAACTGCCCCCGAAGGGCACGAAATGCCGTTGGCGTTGAAGGGGGAACCTGCGGCGGCCCGAAGGAATGAGAATGCACCGCTGCGAGCGGCGGGCGTTAAGATAGTTCGGGTGTAAAGTTGGCTCACCGGGTCCTTGACTGCTTCATACGCGAAAAAGAAAAATCCCTTTCCCATATCGATGATGGGACCGCCTTCACCGAAGTGCGGAACAGGAAACGGCCCGCCGACCTTGCCGCCATATTGATTACGGTTGCGGTATGGGATTGGAGTTCCTGAACGATTATTAAAGAAATTGTTCGCGGCAAGCGCAGAGTTTCTATTGTATTCAAAGAGAGCACCGTGAAACTCGTTCGTCCCGCGTGGCGTTACCACCTGAATTTGGGCGCCGCCGCCCGAGTCGGCCTCCTGTGCACCGGTAATGATCGTGAACTCACCTGTGTCATCGACAGATGGTCGTCCCGGGGCGAAGTCGGTAGCGTTGGCGCGGATGAACGGGTCGTTAATGCTGATACCGTCTCGGGTGATGTTCGTCGCGGAAGTTCGCATCCCGTTGATCGTCGTAAGCTGAAATGGAGCGACGCCACCGTTTGCACTACTCTGCACCCCCGCCTGGAGGGTGGTCAGGTCGAGCGGATTACGGGTCAGAAGCGGCATTGAGAGGATCTGCTGCGGACTTACCGTATTACTTATCTGGCCGGTAGTCGATGTAATAATGTCGGCTCCGGTGGTCACCGTCACGCTTTCCTCAATTCCGCCGACCTGAAGTACCGGGGACATGTTGAACTCGCGCCCAACGTCGACCTTGACCTCATTGGCGATAAATCCTTTGAAACCGGGAGCTGTGATCTTGACCGTGTACGTTCCCGGCTCAAGCTGAACAAAACTGAAACCGCCACTGCTATTTGTTGTGACAGTTTGGGTCTTGCCTGTAAGGTCATATTTGATCTCGACGGTGGCCCCCGGCAATACACCGTCTGGCCCTGCAACAGTGCCGACCAAACTACCGGTCGGCGTCTGACCGAACGCCACCAGGGCGAACACCGAAATGGCCAAAACGGGAATTAATACTTTTCTCATGTTTTCGTAACCTCTCTGTTTGGAATCGAAATCGGCAATTCTGTGGGAACAGACCTGTTCAAAATATTGGACATTTGCGTTTTTTTGGAGGATGGTCCGCTTTGTGAGCGGCAAGAAATATGCCACCTATGCGGCCTGTCGGTCAGATTTAACCGTTTGCTGGTGTTTTCATTTTTGGTAAGAGGCCAATTTCGCGCCAAGTCTTTAGATTTTCGGATTGTTGTGAGGAAACCTCGAAGAATCTGCATCTTTCGTTCCCGATCGGGACGAAAAAATGTGCAATATTTTGAATTGCATTATTTTGGTGACGAAACGCGAGAATATGCCAAACCCCATCCGGCATTGAACAGATGTTCGAAAAAATTGATATTTCTCAACGGCAAAATTTATTGAATTAGTTCCAAAATTGAAGATTTTTGCCTTGGCTAGCGCGTACTATTTTCGACGATGCCGGGAAACGGCTCACGAATTTTAATGGGAGGTGTTGTTATGAACCCAATGCTCTTATATCGAAAACGTCAAAACGCAATACGTGAATTCAATCGAAGTGCCAATACGCCGGCGGTGATGAATAATAAGCTTGAAGCGCTGCGGGTCCTGGCAAATTCGATCTTGACAGAGGTCGCTTCGCTCGAACAGGATCGCGATATCATGGCAAAGCCGGACATCGATCTTTCCGATGAAGTTCAGCGGTTTGAGACCAACATAATCAAATGTGCGCTAGTTCGTACGGGAGGTCGACAGCGACAGGCGGCTCGTCTTCTTCACATCAAGCCGACGACGCTCCACGCAAAGATGAAGCGGTATGGTATTCTTCAGCACGACTCTTCAGAAAATGACTGGGGAAATTACACCGACGATCTGAGGCTGGAACCGGCGAATCAACATTAGTCGGAAACCTAAAATGACGGATCTGGGTACCGGCTAGCGGTACCCTTTTTTATTGCAAGATTCACCGTAAATTGTGCGTGTCTAGAGTTTGACGACGGAGGTCACGTCGGTCGCATCTAAGGTGCGGTCGCGAACCATTGGTAGCCGACCCCATCTATAACGAAACCGACCCACGGTATCATGTAGTAAGCCAACACGAGCAGCCACGCCGTGAAATAAGTCGTTCGCAGCAAATGGTTCTCGGGATCAACCGATGCGAGCCCCATCGTTAACAAGATCAAACCCAACCCAAGCACAGGAGCAAGAGCATACGTGGTGACACAAAACGTTAGAAGAAGTACGTGACGTGCGATGCCAAAGCGGCCCCGGAACGGGACGAGGAAGAAAAAGGCGCATAGAGCCTCGATCAATATCGTCCACCAGGTTGAAAAATACACGAGTGCCGTAAATGACGGAGTATTGTGTAATCTCGGCAACGCCCCATCGGACGGAGGTTTTAAGTACTCCCGCGCTTCCGCAAGCTGATCGATCGTGAAGTTGCCAACCACCGTTGTTAAGTTTTCGAAACGTGGGTCCGTCAGATAAGTGACACGAAAAAACCGTCCGTCAAGGTAGTCCGGGGACAATACGCCTTTCCAGATAACTGCGAAAAGAAACGCGAGTCCGACGAGGAGCCGGCTTGAACGACCGAGAACAGTGATCACGTTGCCGGATCCAAGAGCAAGTCCGATCGCCAAACACCAGTACGCGAGAAGATAGATGTGATTGTCCGCTAATGGCCAGTCTTCGATTATTCGACCTGCCACTAGCAATGCCAACACGTACCATGTAGCGGGCGCGTGGAGGATGCGGGGGAAGATGAGGGTCGAGACAGCGATGCCCAAAAGGAGAAAAGATATCCACCAAGGGCCCATCGGCCTCAGGAGAATTATGATCGCGGTCAGGCGCAACACGAAGGACAAAGCGCCCGGATCGCTAGCGGGAGTTGTAAGTTTCTTGATCCACATTCCAGGAAAGGGTGCGAAGAGGGCGATCAGTGACCGCGAGTTCGCTACTAAACTCAGTACGCCTAACCTCAACTGTGACGGCGTCTATCGGTCGCCCGAATTCTGTCTCATGCCTCGACACCGCTTGAGCGAGACTTAGAAGCATTGAATCTGAAGGAAAAAGGCGGGCCCGCTCAGCGAGTATTTTTTGAGAGGGAGCGATCTCGAGTTCCTCGGACCGGCCGGGGGACTCGACGAAGATCCGCACACGGCGCTCCAGCTTCCCATCAAGAGTCGAAAACAACCCGAAACCGCCGCCTTTCCACGGACTAATGTTCGTCGTTGCGGCAAGTACTATTTGCACGATCGCTACAGCGGACATCAAAACGGCCGGCAACCAAACGCGCCAAGCCGCAAAACGAGTAGTTGATGAGATCGGCTCGTCAATCATTTTCTGGTCCTAGTTCTCAGGAGGATCGCGAGACTGGAATGATTCTCGCACACTCTGTTTCATGGTGCGACTGCTGTTCTAATGTACGGGAGCGACCCATCGATTTGAACCGATGACCTTTCGATTAATTGGTTCGTCATGGAGCATCAAAAGAGGCAAAAATCGATCGCCGTCTCTATAGTCAGGTGCCCAACAACTGGTGGTCAACCCGATCTATAAAATACCCGGTCCACACCATCACGAAATAAGCCAACACGAGCAGCCACGCCAGGAGATAAGCGGTTCGAAGCCGGCGGTTCTCAGCGTCGACCGAGGCGAGTCCCATCGTTAACAAGAGCCAACCAAAACCCGGTACGGTTGCAACGGCATACGTCGTGACACAAAACAACAGAAGAAGGACATGCGGCACGATGCTCGAACGGTTTCGAAACGGGAAGAGAAAGAAAAAGCCGCAGAGCGCTTCGAGGAGCACAGTCGCCCAGGTCGAAAAGTATACGAGTGCCGTAAAGGACGGAGTATCGTGCAGCCTCGGCACTTCCGCCCGCACGGACCCTTCGGGAAGGGGTCGCAGGTACTCCCGCGATTCGGCGAGCTGATCGGGTGTCAAGCCGCCAACGAACAGTGTGATGTTCTCGAATCGCGTCTCTGTCAGATAGGTCGCGCGAAAAAACCGACCGTCGAGGTAGTCTGGCGACAAGACGACCTTCCAAATAACCGCAAAGAGAAAAGCAAGACCGATAAGGAGCCGGCTTGAACGTCCAAGTACGGAGATCGCGTTTCGTGATCCAAGGGCAAGGCCGATAGCCAGGCACCAATAAGCGAGAAGATAGATATGATTATCGGCCAAGGGCCAATCTTCAATTATCCGAACGACGGTAAGAAACGCTAGACCAAACCACGTACCCGGGGCAAATAGGACGCGAGGAAATACCAGAGCAAGTACTGCAACAGCCAAAAGGAAGGGACCTATCCACCAAGGACCCATAGGCCGCAAAAGCAGAATGATCACGGTCAGGCGCAGCACGAGCGAAGCGGCCCGCGGATCGCTAGCGGGCGTCGTAAGCTTTTTGATCCACATTTAGAGTAAAGGTGCGAAGCGGGCGATCTGTGCCTTCCAGTTTTTCGTTGTAGTCCGCACGCCAGACCTCGATCGTTACGGCCTTAACCGGGCGTCCGACTCGCGTTTCGCGCTCTGATACCGCCTTAGCGAGGCTCCGAAGGAACACGTCCGACGGAAAGAGCCGGACCCGTTTCTCGAGAATTTGTTGGGACCGTGCGATCCCGAGTTCCCCGGATCGGCCGTGTCCCTCGACCAGTACGCGTACGCGGCGTGTTGAGGGTCCATCGATCGTCGCAAACATTCCAAAACCGCCGCCTTTCCACGCACTAATATCCGCGGTCGTCGCGAGGACGATTTGAATGACAGCCACGGCAGTCATCAAAACGGCCGGCAGCCAAACCCGCCAAGCGGAAACAGCAGGAGTCGATAGATCTGGCTCGCCGGTCATTTTCAAGGCTCCAATCCTGGTTCGTACGATACGATAAATTCAATAAACTTTGATACCTCGATCATGTCCTTACCCGTAAAGCGGATGCTGTGAGCATCGGTACGTTCGACGATGGACAAGTAGCTCAAAAGCTCCGATGGACGGTAACTCTTAAAGCGAACGTCCAATTGAACAGGTGTTCTAAGTTTATACGGCTTGAACTGTGCGATCCGGGCTACGGCCTTTTTGACTTTTTCGCGAATGAGGGCATAACCCGCTTCCGGGGTCATCGTTTTAGCCGAGTGAAACCCGTAATTCCATTTCACGACCGCGCCTTCGATATCGCCTACAATAGCCGAAACTTCCTTCACCGCTGCGTCGTCGCCAGAGACCATTATGACCGGCACGTTGAAGTGGCCCGCGATCGCCGCATTGATGCCGCCTTCAGGCATCGATATGTTATTAAGCCGGACGTCTGCCAACCGAGCGCTTGAAATTGTATGGGCGCGAATGCCCTGCGCGTTCGTCGTACTCGAATGATAACCAAGGAAAATAACACCGTCGAAGGTTTCGTCGATGCCCTGCATCATCATCAAAGGCCGCGGAAAGCCGCGTACGACCGTAACATTCCGGGGAAGCTTCTCGATCAGCAAATTCAGCGCATTGCCGTGCGAATCGCTGACCAGTATTTCCGTCGCCCCGGCCTCAAACGCCGCCTCGATCGCCGCGTTTACTTCCTGCGTCATAAATTCCCTGAAGCGCTGATACTCAAAGCCGGTTGGTCCGAGTTGATCGCCCGTAACAGCCCCGACAACTCCTTCCATGTCGGCGGAGATATAGATTTTCATTTTCTTTTGCTGTGCGGTGACCGTTACGGCAAAACCGAACAGCAAAAACGCAAAAAACACCGAACCGAGTTTCATTTTGATCACTCCATTTAACTTATATCGTCAAAAATAGAACTTATCACTTTTAGCTGGACAACGACTCGACCGATCACACAGCAAGCGTAATAGGACTATATGATTGGACGGATGATGATAACCGCTCACTCTCTGCTTGTATGGATGTTCTTTTTCTGATACATAGTTTTGCACGAACTCGAGTCAAGAATTTGTTTATGCTGGTTCATACTATCCGTGAATCCTTCACCGAGACCGCACGATCTAGAGTTCAAAGAGCATCCGGAGTATCTTCATGCCCGGATCACTGCTGCGTTTCTTGACCGCTCCGATGCGATGTCTTATTTAAGTGAAATATTTTTGGAGTGCGCAAGACTTC
>DATFEW010000157.1:0-9768 GCA_035250805.1 Pyrinomonadaceae bacterium | reverse complement strand
AGGACGCGGTCTCGGAGCTGCAAGAATCGCGTGACGAAATACACATCAAGCAGTCCACCGGCCCCGTATTTGATATCCACATCTTTCGAGCGCCTCGTTTTCGCACGCTGCTTTTCGAGGGCCAGCCGGACACGGCGGGTTTCGTCGGCAAGCTCTTCATTTGAGAATTGGGAAGCACGTTCGAAGATCGCGTTTCTAAGTTCTGCAGCCAGCGGTTCGCCAAGAGCCATGTCACCGCCAACGAATCGCAGCATCACAAATGCAAGCAACTCCCAAACCTCGGCAGTGGATCGCATATATTCCAACATCGCATACGCCGAGATCGCGAGCGTACCCTTCGAACCATACGGACGTAAGCGGAGGTCAACACGGTATAGGGTGCCCTCGCGTGTGATAGAGGAAAGAGCATTGGTGAAGATCTCTACAGCGCGGGAGAAAAATTCGGGATCATTGAGTCCGTCAGGCAATGTCAGCCCTCCCTCACGGTCAGGCTTCTGCACAGCATTGTAGATCATGACCAGGTCGAGATCAGAATCATAGTCAAGTCCGCCCCCACCGAGTTTTCCCAATCCCAGAACCGCAAGCGGCAAGTGATCGATCGTGATCTTATATCTACGTCCAAGCTCGCGCCGCGTGATAAGAATTGCGGCGTCCATGCTCGCCTCAGCAAGTTCTGTCTGAAGACGCTTGCATTCAGACAGTGATATTTTCTCAAACACGTCGAAAACGATGATCTCAAACATCAACCGCGTCCATTCGCGGCGCAGCGCGCCGATGGCATCGCGAAAATCCGAAAACTTATTAACAGCGTCGAGCAGAAGTTGCGCGTAATCCCGGTTGGGAAAACCAACTCCAATGTTTCCGATCGTATCGATCAGCTTCGGATTCGCAGACAACATCTCTGCTGCTCTACGTGACGTCGATTTTAGACGTTCGATATCAAATGCGTTCGCGTCGTGGCGTGCAGCGGGAGTCGCCTCGCATTCGAGTTCGACCGAAGGCGGATCGCCCGAAGCGGTGCTTTCTTCTATGCCGAAAACGCGCCGAAATGTACGATTTACATTTCCTGTGTGCCTGGTTACGGCCGCATCAAACAGATCTGCATCCACGAAACCAAGCTTGCTGGCCAGAAGTCGCCGACGCGATCCGTCCGATGGTATCGTGTGCGTCTGAAGACCGTTCTCCATTTGCAGGATGTGTTCCGTACCGCGAAGAAACGCGTACGCGTCAAATACTTGTGTGAGTTCGGACTGGAGAATATGACCTCGATCCGCGAGGCGCGACAGGCAAATAAGGGTGTGCGGACACCGGAGCCATTGGTCCCGTCCTCCATAAGCGAGTTGCAGCGCCTGAGCGATGAATTCGATCTCACGAATACCGCCGACACCGAGCTTAACGTTGAATCCGCCCTGCGAACGATGTTCGATATCGATCTTGTATTTAGAAGCGCGGACGTTTTCGAGTGCGTCTTCGACAGTCTCGCTTCGGTCGTAAACACAGCTTTCGATCTTTGAATAAAACTGCTTGAAGATCCGAGATGATCCCGCAGAGCTGCGTGAACGGATCAGAACCTGACGTTCCCACGCCGCTGCTTCTTCGTTGTAATATCTAACCGCATCGGGAAGCGAGATCGCCAGTGGCCCGACGCGGCCACGCGGACGCAGTCGCATATCGACCCGGTAGGCGGCACCCTCGCCGCCTTGCCGACCGACGAGCCTTACAATAGTCTCCGAAAGCTTAGAAAAGTATTCGGCATTAGTAACGGATCCGGCGGCACCGACGCCCGAGGTCGTTCCTTCGGCCGAATAAATGAACAGCAGATCAATGTCCGATGAGTAATTGAGTTCTTTCGAACCTAGCTTTCCAAGCGACACTATGCAGAATTCGGCCGGCACGCTGCGTCCTTTCTCGTCCATTGCTAGGGGCTGTCCGAACCGGTTATCAAGCTCTTGCCGAGCGAGCCGTAGCGCATGTTCGAGTATGGCATCGGCAAGATTCGAGATCTCTTCCGTTATTTCGGCGATGGTGGCAAGCCGCCGGATATCGCGAAGAAAGGCACGGATCAGTTCACGCTTTTTGAATCGCGACAGGACAACGTGCGGTTCGACCTGCGAATTCGTCAGCGAAAAACGAGCGAGCGATTCAAGCAGCTCGGGGGTCTCACGGACCGACGAGTCCAAACGCTCACGGTCAAGCCATCCGAGATATTCCGGATGCTGCAGGAGTGTTGAGGCGATCAATGGGCTGTAGGAAACCAATAGGAGAACGTCGGAAAGCAAGGCGTCATTCGAGAGGAGTTTTTTTGAAGCCGAGGTGTTTTTCTCCGAAAGCTGGGCAAGAAACCTACGCGCCGAATCCGGGTCGGGAAGGTCTCGGATGAGAAATTCGGCTTCGATCATCTACGAAACCGTATTGTATCAATTCCGTATCGCTTTATCTTGTAGCCGAGAATTCGCTGTGTTGTGTCGAGATTGCGAGCTGCTTGCGCAACGTTTCCCTTTGTCGATTTGAGCGCGTCCTGGATCATGTCGCGCTCGAACGCTGCAACAGCCGAAGCAAGCCTAAGGTCCGTCACGGTTCCGGAAACCTCCGCTGTCTGCAAGCTGGGCGGCAAATGATGGCCGTGAATCACGTTTGAATCACAAACCAATACAGCGCGTTCTATCGCATTTTCAAGCTCGCGCACGTTACCGGGAAAGTGATAGCTCATCAACATATCGATCGCCGGTGTCGAGATACGCCTTATCCGTTTGTTGTGCTCAATCTCATATCGTTCAAGGAAATGTTCGGCCAGCAGCAGAATGTCCGATTTACGTTCCCTGAGAGGCGGAAGAAAAATGCTGAACACATTCAACCGATAGTAAAGATCTTCACGAAAGTCGCCGTTCGAGATCGCTTCCTCGAGATTCTTGTTTGTCGCGGTAACAAGACGAATATTCGATTTGATAGTGTCCGTTCCACCGATCCGTTCAAATTCCCGCTCCTGCAGAACGCGAAGAAGTTTGATCTGCGTTTGTATCGGGAGATCGCCGATCTCATCCAGAAACAGAGTGCCGCCATCGGCAAGCTCGAAACGTCCTTTTTTTAGCCTTTCGGCTCCGGTAAATGCACCCTTCTCATGGCCGAAAAGTTCTGATTCGACGAGCGTTTCAGGGATCGCCGCGCAATTGATCTTTATGAACGGTTTCTTGCTTCGCAGGCTGTTGTAGTGAATCGCGTTCGCGATCATTTCTTTCCCCGTTCCGCTCTCACCCCGGAGCAGAACCGTAGCGTTCGATTTCGCAACTTGCGAGACCTGTTCGTATACCAGCTTCATCGGATTTGAATTACCGACGATATTCGTGAAGTCGTACTTCTCTTTGAGCTCCTGCTTCAGATGTAAATTCTCTTCGCGTAGTTTTTCGCGTTCCCCCCGGATCGCATGCTCGATCCTCATCGTCTGGGCGATCATCGAAGCTGCGAGTTTCACAACTTTCTCGATCGCATCCAGATCCTTGTCCGACCTAACCCCAAGGCCAACGATGCCGGAGATTCGCTTTCCGGCAACCGCAGGAACGCAGATTATGATCTCCGCCATTGTCATGCCGAACGGCGCTGACTCAATTCGCCTCGCCCCCTGCGTTTCAAACACCTCGCGAAAGGAAGAGTCATTAACATTCGACTCTAGTCGTCGAAAATCGGAAAGATTCAGGTCAAACGTTTCGGCTATTTCTAGTGAACCGTCGTCGTCAGGAATCGCGAAGAATGCAAAGGACCCGCCCATGTCTCGACACAAGGTTTCCAACGCCGACCGGATGTTCGTGCGAACGTCGTCACTTCTAGCGAGTGAGCGGTTTACCGCTTCGATAGTGCCTAGGGAATCGATAGTAAGCTGGGGTTTCATTCGTTAGGAAAACACTAAACTAACATTTTCACCAGGATTATCGAAGTCGAGCGGATCAAATGTGACAAATTTGTCAGCCGTGAGGTAACGGACAACCAAAATGTAGCGGATTCATTGGCTTCGTTTCCGCGATCGAATCGCGTAAAATTTGATCGTGCCGCAGAAATTCGAGATCACAATTCCCGACGGGATCGTACGAGTCCGGCTCGAAGAATATCTCTTCGAACGGTTCTATGGCCTCAGCCGAATGTACCTTCGCGACGTGATCAAGAACGGCCAGTGCGAGGTAAACGGGCGTATCGAGAATAAAGGAAAACGTATAAGCCGTGGAGATTTTGTCGAGATCGAACTCGACCTTGAAAGGGAATCCGCGATGCGGCTCCAGGAGCTCCCACTGGATATTGTTTATGAGGACAGCGATCTGATCGTCATAAACAAGCTCGCGGGCATGCTCGTGCATCCGACGCATCGTGAAAAAAGCGGCACCGTTTTAAATGCACTCAGCTATTACTTAAATGCGGAATTCGGAAGGCGGAAGGCGGAATTAGCAAACGGAAATTCCACACTCAGCATTCCGAGATCCGCATTTGTACGTCCCGGCCTTGTTCATCGCCTCGACAAGGAAACCTCCGGACTTCTGCTCGTTGCGAAAAATACTCGTTCGCATCGGCTGCTTGCGAAACAGTTCAGACTGAGAACAGTCAAGAAAAGTTATTTGGCTCTCGTCGAGGGCATTGTAAAGGATGATGTAGCCACGATAGATGCACCGATCGGCCGGTTCGAAGAAAAGAAGAGTTGGAATGTAAAGGCGGAGGGCAAACCCGCTGAGACGAGATTTCGCGTACTGGAACGCCGAAGGAATTCGACACTCCTCGAACTCGAACCGGTCACTGGGCGCACCAATCAACTGCGGATCCACTGCGCATCGGTCGACCATCCGATCGTGGGGGACGTGAAACGCGGAGGAAGGGAATTCGAACGGCTATGCCTGCATTCAAGTCGCATTTCGTTCGTCCACCCGACTGGCGGCGAGCGAATATCGCTCGAATCCCTGATTCAATTTCGAGAACTCAATGGTGCTGCCGCTCGTCGTTGAGGTCGATCTGACTACGTATCTCTCCAGTTGGATGGAGGGTCGTATGGACGTTCACGTAGGTCGAGCGAGCTCGCATCGCACGCACTAATTCGTCGAACTGAGTCGCAGCTATGCCTTGACTGCCCGGCCCGATGACGTTCGCTGCCGTAATTGTTCCGGTGATCGTCGCAGGTGGCGCCGGACATGGCTGAGTTCCGGGGGAGTTCCCCAGATTCGTGCAAAGGAACACCGAAATGCCGCCGCTCTGGCTGACACTGCCGAAATGTATGTGTGCTTGTTGAATGCTGCCCTCAAGATCAGAATAACTGAGCTCGTAATCGATCGAACTCTCGTCGTTGCTGAGCCGGGCAGTGAATTCCCCGGTTCCGGTGGTCGACAATGCAAGCGGGGTTTCTTCGTAACCTGATAAACCGACGTTAAACCGCTTAAACCCCTGCGAAACTACTAGTCCGACGATCACAAGCACCAGTGCTGAAACCAAGAAAATATACTTTTTCATTAACAACCTCCCAAGCGCAATTAACGACTAACTGCTCACACGTCCTTATTAGTGGGCGGACTAAAAAGCTGGGGGATACGGAGAATATACTCCTTTGGCGTTAACGAATCAATGAATTTTTCAAGCCGGCATCTGCCGAAATTTAGTGACCATAGCACCTCGATCTTATATGAGTTGGTAAAGGAAGATCGTTCTGTATTGAAAGGCCATTGCTGTCGCGATGAATAGAATGTCCATGATCAAGAGAACGATCGTTGGTCCGATCTTTCCACCGGCTCGAGCGGTAAAAGGAAAAAAAGCGAGGAGGGCCAGAATCACAACGGTGATCGGAACGGCGAGGACTGCTACATTGAGCAAGATCCCTACGTGGGGTGCGACGCCAGCCATCCCGCCGCTTTCAGACGACCCGGCTCCACGGAGTACGTCAATGACCAGGGACTCTACATACCAAACAAGCGCGGCGGGTAGGAGTGCGATCAGCCCGGGAAGTAAATAAAACAATCCGGGAGGCGAGGCCCGCTTCTTAGCCGTAAACATACGTAATACGGCGATGCCAAGAGCTACGAACCCGACCAAAATGCCGAGATAAAGCCCGGTGAGTACGGCAACGTTTGTCTCCGCGGTTCCACCCGCAACTGCCGCTACGCCCGCGCTTTCTGCCTTTTGCAGCGCAGAGAACACTTGTTGCAAAAGGAACGCCGTGATGCCACCTCCGATGACGGCCAGAGCGAAAGCGATCATCGGAACGATGCGTTCAACAACGGAGATGCGGAGTTTTGTGACGTCTTGAGGATCACTTTCGGTCATGAGGTGACGCTCGAAGTTTCTCTACTTTGGTGACGGCATTTTAGCCTTGTCCGATATCTCTCTCAGATAAGTGCGTAACTCATCGGCAGAGGGCTCGACGACGTATTCGTACCTGGCGGATGAATTATCCAATCTCAGCCGGTTCTCCGAGACCGTCTTAGGTATTATTGTGTTTTCATGGCGCGTCTTTCGAATCACGTTCCCCGTTTTGTAATCGATCAGCGAGATCTCGGTAACACCGCTAAAAACATCGACGTCGCTCTGTCTTGACAGACTTTTTCGCACCGACATCGGATCGAGATACTTCCCTTTTTTGTTCTCGATCATTATCAGCGTGGCGATCTCTTCGGGATATCGCGCATACATGTCTTCAGGGAAGTATTCAGGTTCGCTTCTTTCGATCCGGTAACCGCTGGTGGTGGATCCGTCCAGCTCGCAATTGCCGTACTTTCCCCTTTCGAAATTGCTGGACCTGTAGAGGACCAAGATCTTACCGTCGACAGTCGCATTGTTATCAAGAGCTTCGCCTTTCGGAGTGAACCAGCACAGATCTTGTTTAATGCCAAGAATTGGGTCTGAGTCGCAGCTCGTAAATAGTCCAACAAGCAATAAAAGGCAGATGATATGGATCAGGGGGCGCAATACCACACTTCCTATAAATAAATATTCTGAACGAATGATCGACGAATATTGGGATCAATTTAAAGCAGCCGAATTTCTGAGTGGCTGGCCCGACATTAATCCCGTCATTTTCGAGCCGTCGTAAACCACCCCTCCGTTCACGATCACCGTAGAAAATCCTTCGGCGTACTGATGCGGTTGGGGATAAGTGGCCTTATCGCCGACCTTTGTCTCGTCGAAGATCACGAGATCAGCTGCGAAACCTTCGCGAATCTGCCCGCGATCGCGTAATCCGAATGTTTGCGCCGGAAGCGACGTCATTTTTCGGACAGCGTCCTCGAGCGACAGTATTTTCAGTTCACGAACGTAACGGCCGAGAACACGTGCGTTGTTGCCGTATCCGCGCGGATGGGGAACTCCCGAACCGAAGCGTCGCGTGCCGCTGTCAGACGCGATCATCGTGAACGGCTGCTTCATGATGTTTTGCACGTCCTGCTCGTCCATGACCTGGTAGACCATCTGTGCCCCGCCTTTCTCGTACATCTCCAGTATCTGCGCTATCTGGTCATCAAGCTTGTCCTTTCCGCGCGCGATCTTTGTAATTTCCTTAATATTCTTCCCATTGAACGGCGGTTCCGAACGGTAACTGGCGACGTACGCAAATTCGTAATCCTTGAACTTGGATTTCTTCAGCCATTCCTTCATTTCGTTGACGACCTTTTCACGAGTTGCGGGATCGGCGAGCCGCTTTTTACCTTCTTCGCGCCCCCCGGCAAGCACCCAATCCGGGAGCCTCACATCGAGCGATGTTGACGATGCGGGATACGCGTATTGATCGACTGTCACGGTAAGGCCCCTGCGTCGAGCTTCCTCAACGAGTCCGATCGTCATCGGTGTCTGTCCCCAAAGTGCCTTCGAGGATATTTTGAAGTGCGAGATCTCGACCGGCATATTCGCCTGCTCCCCGATGTTTATAGCTTCCTTGATAGCGGCAACAACTTCATTGCCTTCGTTTCTGATGTGACTCGCATAGGTGCCTCCGTATCGGCCGGCGACCTTTGCCAGTTCGACGACCTCCTCGGTCTTTGCGAATGTTCCCGGCAGATAGATAAGTCCTGTCGAGAGTCCGACGGCGCCATCGCGCATCGCTTTGTCGACTAGATCGTTCATCTTCTTCTGCTCTTCAGGAGTCGGAGCACGGTTATCAAGGCCCATGGCGCTCGAGCGGACGGAGTTATGTCCGATAAGAGTCGCGAGATTTACCGCAAGCGGCTTTTCATTGAACCGGCCAAGAAATTCGGCGACATTCGTTGTCGAGCCGCCGCAATTTCCGGTTACTAACGATGTAACTCCCATACGAACGAAATTCTCCGCTGCCGGATTGTCGAAAATATCCTCCGTGTGCGCGTGAACATCGATAAATCCGGGAGCGACGATCTGATTTTTGGCGTCGATTACATACTTACTTTCCGCTGTGTCAAATCTTCCAACTCTTGCGATCCGGCCGTCCTTTATCGCGATCGATCCGCGAAACCAGGGATTTCCCGTGCCGTCCACTATGCGGGCGTTAATAATTACGAGGTCAAAGGATTCCGGCATTAGGGCAAAAGCAGGCTGAACGACGGCGCCGCAAAACGCCGCAAGAATAAAGACAGATAGTAATTTCATCAGGTTAAAAATGCCGTGAAACGTTGGCCTTGTCAACATTACGACGAGAAAGACTTGAAGCATTGCGCGGAAGCGAGCAAAGCCGCATATGACGATTGTTAATCGATCCTGATATTCACGGTGATAGTCAATTCCTGATCACCATTGTTTCGGATCTCGATAGTGTAATCACCGGATTTCGGTAAAACTGCCAGGAAATTATTGATGCCCTCTGTTACCCGGGCGTCTTCAAGCAGTCGTAATTGGGCATCGCTCGAATCGGTCGACGCACTTAATCGCTGGCCAGACCTGGCCCCCACAATAAAACGCTTGCCTTCACCAACAGGTATCGTAGTTTTGAAAGTCTTGCCGGTCGTTCCTTTTGCAAATGTGACGCGCTCTGTAGGATAAAGGTCCCTTTTGACCGGCTGGCCCACCTCTGCCAACTTGCCGTTGGTCAACTTGTACTTTGTCGTAAGAATAAGTTCTGCACAGCACGATGCACCGTGCTCACCGGGGTCGTACCGTTCTATAACGGCTAAACCATTTTCTACCCTCGCGGCCTTAATTCCGCCGTATGCGCGGTCGCCGCCTTCGAAATGCTCTATTAGTACCGGCTTTCCGTTCTTTATTTTGTAGACGAACCCCTCGGAAAAATTCCCGGTTCCGCCTGAGTTGCAAACACCAAGAACCAAGGCTTCATCCTGCTTATCACCGTCGAGGTCACCGAACGCGACACCGAAGACTTCAAAGTAAAATCGATCAACATAACCTTCCATCTGCTTTTCCTCAGAAAAACTCCCGCCCTTGACCGTGACCTTTCTGGCTTCGTCACCCACGCACAGTGGCTCGTATGTAAAGTTCTTAAAGTCGATACTACGTATTCCCGTTTGCGCATTAACGGCCGAACCCATTGCGAATAGTAGTGCGATCAAAATTGTGTATCGACGCATAACTCTCTCCTGTTCACTCGGTCGATGCGACCGGCTCCGTCGTTTCATGGTAGGCGTCATGGAGATGCACCGGCTTTGCCCTTTTTCTCAGCCGCATATTCAGGATCTCAACCAGCACCGAGAACACCATGGCGAAGTAGATGTATCCTCGCGGTATTGTTTGATGAAATGCTTCGGCGACAAGCATCACGCCGATCATAAGCAGGAACGAAAGCGCCAACATTTTTATGGTTGGATGTTGGCTCACGAACTTACCGATCGG
>DATFEW010000156.1:0-4788 GCA_035250805.1 Pyrinomonadaceae bacterium | reverse complement strand
ATCTGCCTAAGCGCGGTTTTTGGGGCCGGCACGCAGAGGTACGAAAGGTATGCGTCGATCGCTTCATAATCGACATCACGGGATATCGCCGGATGTTTCAAAAGAGCCTGAAACTCGGAGCCGAAAATGATAGACCCGTCCGGCTGATGGGAATAAAGAAGCGGCTTTTTTCCTACACGGTCGCGTGCGAGAAAGAGTGATCGATCCTTTTCGTCCCAGATCGCAACCGCAAACATCCCGCGAAGAAATCGAAGGCATTCCGGCCCGTGCTCATCGTAAAGATGGACAATCGCTTCGGTATCCGAATTCGTATAAAACTTATGGCCGTTTGATTCCAGGTCGCCACGAAGCTCCTGATAGTTATAGATCTCCCCGTTATAGACGATCCACTTTGTCCCGTCGGCGTTACGGATCGGCTGCTTCCCGTGAGCCAGGTCGATGATCGAAAGACGCCTCATCGCGAGGCCGACATTTTCCTTTAAGTAAAATCCGTCGTCATCCGGTCCGCGATGTTCGATCGCGCGGCTCATCGTTTCGAGCAGTTCGCGCTCTACGGGGGTTGAATTATTTGTAACATAACCCGTGATGCCGCACATATAGTCCAGACTAATGCGTCAAACTTACCTCGCGATGTGCCTGAGCTTGTTGCCTCTTCGCGAGCGCGTGGATCCGTTCATCCTCCTTACGCTCCTTCCTAAGGACCCAACCGACTGCGACGAACATAAAAAGAAATACCTGGATCTGAGTTCGCTGCCGATATGCAGTTCCCACGTTCCCTTGGAAGATGGAGTAAGCGAGCGTAAGCATCAAAGCAAACAATAAAACGGGAAACGCTTCACGAAGGCGGTGGCGTATCGTGTAAATGATCCCGGCGATCATCATCGGTATCATGGCCCACCAAAGCAGCACCTCCGGCAACGCGATAGCCTGTCTTACGTTGGTTGCCTGCCAGGGAAACGGCGCGAACATTAGATAGGCAAATCCTATCGGCAAGGCGGATATCGCGCCCTGTGTGGTCGAAACGTCGACATCTTGCCCGAAACCGGAGTCAGCGGTTCTTGCAAGAGCCAATCGGCTATGCTGAATTCGTTCGAGGGTTCCGAATTTCTCGATATCGATCGTAGCCGTACGCAAAACGCCAAAATAAGTCAGCCCGACACCCATCAACATCAGCACCGCCGTTCGTCTTAAAAGCGCTCCTGGACTATTGCTTAATCCGATAACGAAACTCCCGACAACGGCAATTGCGACCATGTAAAAAATATAAAACCGGAGCGACATTATCCCGAACATAGAGAGGACAAGAACAATTAACCACTCGTAACTAAATTTTTCCTGGAGATGGAGTACCGCGATTATCACGAGCACCAAAAGAAAGATTATAAGTCCGTCCTTCATCAGCTGTGACGACCAGAGGACAAACGCAGGAAAAAAAGCGGTCATGAGGCCGGCAAACCTGGCGACCCGCGCGTTCTTATAGATCCGATAAGAGCAAATATAGACTGCCGGCCCGATAGCTGCACCAAACACCCAGCAGAACGCCTGCGCAGCCAGTTTGTTATTTCCTCCGACGTAATAGATCGCCGCCACTAGATAATGCATACCCCAACCGGGCCCGGACGTTTCGGCCACAAATTTGGCGTACCCCGAATCCTCTTGAATCCAACCATGCCAGTAATTCGCGAGGGTCTCGCCTCTGAGATCGTATGTTATGGCATCACCGCCAAAGAATTCCTGCAACTGGAAAATGTAAATTAGAAGTCCCACAACCACGCGGACTAGCAGCGCGATGAAAAACAGGCGGAGAACGAAATTTGGCTCCGCCGAGTTTCTTAGGAGCAAGGGCAGAATTGCCGCGCTCAGTGCCGCGATAATGACTATCGCGCCAACACCTTCGGGGAATAAGGTCCAGCAGATTCCCAGGGCAGCAACAATACCGATGAGCACGAATATAAAACCAGGCCGCAACATCTTTCTTCAAACTCCGTGCATAACAAGATTGTTCTCGAGCACCAGCGCGTCGAAGCTCGCCTTCTCAAATGTACTTATCGCATCCTCGGGCGTGCAGACAATAGGTTCCTGAACATTGAACGAAGTATTTAGGAGCATAGGAATGCCGGTTAGCTTCCTAAATTCCTCGATAAGATCCCAATATCGTGGATTTGCGTTACGACTTACCATTTGCGGGCGGGCCGTCCCATCTACGTGAACCACGGCGGGTATCCTGTCGCGGTAGCCGTCCGCCACCGATAAAACCGTTATCATGAAGGGGTCGTTGTGCTCCACGCCAAATACCTCTGATCCGAACTCCTCCTGCATCGATGGGGCGAGCGGACGAAACCACTCACGCAGCTTGACCTTATGGTTCAAGATGTCGCGCATATCCGTGCGCCGTGGATCTGCCAGAAAGCTTCGTGCACCCAGTGCCCGTGGGCCTAGTTCCATGCGCCCGCTAAACCAGCCTATTACAGCGCCGTCCGCGATCATCTGTGCGAGCCTGGGCAGAAGCCTTTCATCCGGTAGGGTCTCATATTTCAGGCTCGCCGAATCAAGCGCGCCTTGACATTCTTCGTTCGAAAAGCCGGGGCCATAATACGCATGCTTCATCACGAAATCGCGCGGCTTATCCAAGATTTGGTTCCACACATAGTACGCGGAACCCACTGAGCACCCAGCGTCGCCAGCCGCAGGCTGAACAAAAAACCGTTTGAATTTTGTTTCGTGAAATATGCGGCCATTCATCACGGAATTAAACGCGACACCGCCGGCCATGCAGAGATTCTCTTCACCCGTCATTTCCTGGATCTCCGAAACCAAATAGAGGGCCGTATCCTCGAGGGCCTTCTGAGCCGAACACGCGACGTCCCAATGATGCTCAGTAAGGTCTGCTCCGACCTCACGCGCGGGTCCGAGTTCTCGCGTGAGAGCTTCCGGAAACTGATAATGCTTTGCCAGATGGTGATCCAGCATTTGTACATTAAATTTGAAATCGCCGTTCCCATTGGTTGTCAGAACCTTTTTCCGAAAGAAATCGTAAAACCTGGGCT
Organism: Pyrinomonadaceae bacterium; assembly: GCA_035250805.1. GTDB lineage: Bacteria > Acidobacteriota > Blastocatellia > Pyrinomonadales > Pyrinomonadaceae > OLB17. Next base: position 1,741 of record DATFEW010000156.1, on the reverse strand, counting down.
TGCCATAAGCCGCGAGGCCCATCACTTTCCATTCGTCGCCGGCGAACATATCGAAGCCGATGTAATTCGTGACTGCCGAATAAAACTGTCCGAGGCTGTGCGGCAGCTTGATCCGTTTCAACACCTCGATCTTGTTGCCTGCGCCGCGACAAAAAAGTGTCGTGGTATCTTCGCCCGTGCCGTCCCACGTCAGTATTGCCGCTCTATCGAATGGTGAGACAAAGAACGCCGAAGCGGCATGGCTTTGGTGATGCTCAATGTAGTGAAACTTAAAATCGCTGGGCCCAAATCTGTCCCGAAGACGTTTCGGATGTTTGAACATGCCCAAATAGCTCTCGCTTACCTGGGCCAAGCCCCGATCAGCTCGGGCCTTGAACATGGCCGGCGAAACGAAGGCGGCTTTAGCAGCCTGCATCGCTTTGTGCCGCAAGATCCAGGGCTTCCAATAATGCCCCACGTGTTCGACGTCTTTTAAGGATATGCCCGCGTGATCCAGACAGTACTCGATCGCCTGATACGGGAACCCACTATGGTGTTTTTTTCGGGAGAATCGTTCCTCCTCGGCGGCCGCAACGAGTTGCCCGTCTTTTATCAGCGCGGCAGCCGAATCGCCCAGAGTTGTAAGGCCAAGAATGTACATCTTAGGTTTAGGTTATTTTACCAAACTGTGCGCGGCAAGCTCTTGTGTCGCCGTAGAAATTAATCTTCTTCCCTAAATCAAGCGGTGCTGGACTTACAACATTCACAAGTTACGAATAAATCGAACCCAGCCTGGCTTTTATCTAAGTGTTAAGACTTCCATAAAGGAAAGGCTGCTTCTGGAGCAGCCGTTCTAGAATAGTGCTAGCTTCGGACTATAAATCAAAATGCTTATAGCGAACCGACCTCAGGGCACTCGCTAACATCTCAACATGCTTTTCGAGAGAGAAATGTTCCAGAGCGTACGTCCGGGCACTCTTGCCTATTCGTTGTCTTGATTCAGGTTCGGACAGCAGTTTTTCAAGGTTATTATACCAATCTTCATCGGTTCTCGCATTTAGATGGGTTGTACCTGCCACTCCGATCTCACCGCAAACACCTACGGGCGATATGACTGAGGCCACGCCGACGGACATATACTGGACCGCTTTGAATCCTGATTTGCCGGCCAACCAGTCATCATTTGCGGACGGGCTTACCGATATAGGGTACAGTCCAACATCGAGAGATTGAAAATCGGCCACTTCGCGTTCTAACTTCCACTCGTGGGTCTCGACCACAACATCGTCAATCTTGACCGATCGTCGCCCTGAACCTACGATTTTCAGTCTAAACGGATATTTAGAGGCAAGTTTGCGTAGAATCGGAAAAATTCGTTCAAGAAATGGAAAGGTCGAATGTGTACCGATCCAGCCGATGACTGGAATTTCATTTGCTTTCGGCGCCGGTGTAAAAACATCCGTATCGACTATCGTAGGAATAACGAGTGTGCGGGAACCGCGCGATTCTACGTGTTTTGCAATGAAGCGATTACCGCAAACAACTAGGTCTGCACGGTCGATCAAGCGATTTGTCTTGCCAAAAAACTTTAGGTAACTGCCAAGCTTCCCATACGTCGGGCTTTCATAAGGGACATACGTAGCATCGTCGAGGTCGAGCACGATCGGCAGTCGGCCAACAATCTGGTGGATCCATTCAAAAACGCCTGGGCCGAACGGCATCGCCTCGCGTTGGATCATCAGCAAATCATATTTTTTGAACC
>DATFEW010000133.1:0-2117 GCA_035250805.1 Pyrinomonadaceae bacterium | reverse complement strand
AGCGAAAATATCGATTCGACGCACATCAGCGAGGCGATCAACTACCGCTCCCTCGACCGGAACTATTGGACTTAACGCCCTGTATTTGCAAAGATAAATTATTCAAAAATGGCCGACGCGATCACAACAAACCTTATCGGCTTTGATCAGATACCGCAGACGATACCGCATTTTTGTATCGAATCTTTTCGGCGAAATAACAAGCCCGACGCATTGGCATTCAAGCTGGGTGAGACGTGGCAAAAGATCTCGGGTCCGGACGCTATTGAGCGGATACGGCGGATCGGATTGGGCTTGAGATCGTTAGGGGTTCAGGCAGGTGACCGAATCGCAATTATTTCCGAAAATCGACCTGAATGGTCGTTAACGGACCTGGCGATCCTGTCTCTGCGGGCGGTGAATGTTCCGATCTACACCACTCAAGCGGTAGAACAGATCCGATACATTCTTGAAGATTCTGGTGCGAAGATGTTGTTCGTGTCAGGCAAAAGGCTTTTCAAGCACGCTGAGGAAGCCATTCGAAGTGTCGAGAATATTGAGAAATTGATCTTTTTTGATGACGATGCGAAGCCAGATGATGACAAGCGCGCTTTGACGCTGAGCGAGGTGGAAACGCACGGGGAGAAAAATGATTGTGGGGAATCGTTCGAGGAAGTACTTAGCCGTGTCCGTACTGATGACCTCGCGACCATCATTTACACGTCCGGAACGACGGGCGAGCCGAAAGGCGTCATGCTCTCGCACGAATGCTTCACGTCGAACGTCATCGCGATCTCCGGGGAGCTGCCCATCAAGAATACTGACCGATCCCTCTCGGTTTTACCTCTATCGCATATTTTCGAAAGAACAGTCTTTTATGTGCTTTGCGCAAACGGCGTTTCGGTCCATTACTGCGCCTCGTTCGAGCAGCTTGCCTCGCACCTTCAGGAAGTAAAGCCGTCGATCATGACAGCCGTGCCGCGGCTGTTTGAGCAGGTCTATCACAAGATCGTGAAGAAGGGGAAGGCGGCCGGTGGAATGAAAACGAAGCTGTTCGATTGGTCGCTCGAGGTCGGCCAGGATTACTGGGCGACAAAAGACAAGCACCGATCCGTGTCGCCGGTGCTGGCCGCAAAGCATGCGCTGGCGAGCAGGCTTGTCTTCTCAAAATGGCGAGCCGGCGTCGGTGGAAGGATGCGGTTCTTTGTCTCCGGCGGCGCGCCGCTCTCGAAGAAATTATCGTACGCATTTTGGGCGGCAGGCATTCCTATTCTACAGGGCTACGGAACGACCGAAGCCTGCATCGTCTGCGCGAACCGACCCGATGACAATAAGATCGGTTCTATCGGCAAACCGTTTGACGGCATTGAAATGAAGATCGCAGAATCAGACGGTGAGATCCTCGTTCGCGGCAAAAACGTTATGCAGGGTTATTACAACAAACCCGAAGAAACGCGCCGCGTTCTGGATGAACAAGGCTTTTACCACACCGGCGACGTCGGCTATGTGGATGAGACCGGGCATTTCTATATCACCGATCGCATAAAGGACCTATTCAAGCTGTCGAACGGAAAGTACGTAGCACCGCTGCAGGTCGAAAGCCTTTTGAAGCAAAGTCCCCTCGTCTCGCAGCCGGTCGTCGTCGGTTCAGGCCGCAAACAGGTCGGTGCCCTTATCGTTCCGGACTGGGACGCTTTGAAAGACGCGTTAAGGAACGAAGGGATCGCTTCCGACGGCAGTCGCGAAGAACTTTGTGAAAATCCACATGTAATAAAGTTCGTGCAACGAGATGCGGTGGACCTGACCAGGGAACTTTCAGATTATGAAAGGGTCAAACGTGTCTACCTTCTGCCAAGGGAGTTTTCGATCGACAAAGGGGAAATGACTCCGACCCTAAAAATTAAGCGCTCCGTGATCGATGAAAAGTACGAAGAGGCAATCGATGAGATCTGCGGCAGCTAGAGATTTTCGATATCCATAAAAATCCTAGACCCGCTTTCCTCTTCATTTTTCAGAAGGGACTCGGCTAGTTCAAAGAGCGGCTCCGGTATCTGAGGCGTTTGAATGGTTTCCTCTCCCGGAGGAAATTTGCTGTAAAACTCTACCTCCGAAACACAGAACTCGCATGCGGATAGATG
>DATFEW010000107.1:0-3554 GCA_035250805.1 Pyrinomonadaceae bacterium | reverse complement strand
TTTTTCGAAGCTTCGGGCATAGAAGATCCAATAAGGATAAAGGGTGTTCAGACGCCGGAACAGGTCGTCGATGTCGGATTATCGGCTCTCAAGCGTGGCAGAACTAAGGTTGTCTCAGGTTGGGCAAGCTATCTCGTAGCCTCCGCCGTAAACGTTCTGCCAAACTCGCTTATTACCCGCGCGGCGGCAAAGCCTTTGCGAAAGCGATATCAGCAAGATGCAGAAGCCCGCACGTAGTAAGGGCATAAAACTTCCGTTTATGAAATTCACAGTGCTTGGCAGCGGCTCAAGCGGCAATGCCGTACTCATTTCAAGTGAAAAGACGAAGGTCCTCATCGACGCGGGCCTGAGCGCGCGCGAGATCGTGCGGCGGCTGGCACTTGTTGGAGTTGATCCTGCCGACCTGGATGGCATCGTCATTACCCACGAACACAGCGATCACATCGGCGGGCTCAAAAACTTGCTTCGCCTCGTGGACTGTCCCGTTTACATAACCGGAGATACCGAGGAAGCGTACTATTGGACCCGAAAAACACACGAGAACGGTGAGAGTGAGTCTGTTAGGCGCAGGCATTCGTTAAATGAACGGACTGTGGAGATCGAAGCGAATACTGACTTTTGTATTGGCGATATCGATTTCGAGCCGTTCACCGTGCCGCATGACGCGGTGGATAATTTCGGGTTTCTTGCCAAATGCGACGGTGTGCGGATCGCCGCATTGACAGATTTTGGACATGTCACTCGATTGATCTGTGAGAAGCTGCGGGGTTGTGATGCGATTTTTATCGAATCGAACCACAGCCGCGATATGCTGAGTGCATGCCGTGTTTATAGCTGGAGCTTGAAACAGCGCATCGCATCGCGTCGCGGCCATCTTTCAAACGAGGACCTGGCGGAATGGCTGCAGCACGATTTTGACGGCACAGCCCGTCACATTGTTCTCGCACATCTCTCGCAGCGCGCTAACGAACCGCACCTCGCCCGGATCACTGCCGAAACCGCACTGCGAATGCGTGCTCCGCTCTTTCCCGCCGAAACAAAGATCACGCTTTCAACGCACAACGAGCCCACCGAATGGTTCATGTTTTAAGCGATCCGATTTCGTTTTGCAGACCATGAGGCGATCAGGGCGACAGGCAATCCGACGAAAAGCGCGTGTCCAATAACGCTGTTCACGAACACGGGCCAGCGGAATGGCGCCGGTGTCGCCTCGCCCGCGGCCGAAAGCGGAATGACGACGTACTGCATCACAAAATGCGCCATGACGCCGAATGCAACGCCAGAAATAATTGGATAGTGTACGAAGAAATTGGTAACGCGTGTGCCGATGAAGTAGACCGTGGCAATGCAGAACGCGACAACGAAATGCAGAAAGATACCCAGGGCCGCGGTATTCCAACCGCCTGCAGTCGCCGCCTCGCGGCCGAGGACTCCGGCAGCCACAGCCTGCCAGACGCGGCTCAACGGTATCCCGAAATATTGCGTAAAGAAAATACTCGCGTCGAGAAAATCCAGAACGCCGATCGCAAGCCCGCCTAAGACAATCGTGTCGAAGGCACTAGGTTTTCCAATTAGCGAACTGTCAACTGTTTCCATCTTGTCGCCTCTTGGCCCGGTTCGATCAAAGAACGCCGCGAAAGGTTTTCCTATGCAAGGGACACGGACCATGTTCGCGAAGTGCGTCGTAGTGCGTTTTGCAGCCATAGCCCTTGTGACTCGCGAAGCCATATTGGGGGTATGCAGTGTCGTACGTTTTCATCAGCGCGTCACGATGGGTTTTCGCGATCACCGATGCCGCGGCGATGGAAAACGCGATCGAATCGCCTTTGATTATGGATTTCTGCGGGATGGAAATTTGCTTAAGCCGAAGCGCGTCGATAAGAAGGTAATCGGCCGTAGGCTTTAGATTTTCGATCGCCTTCGCCATTGCAACCTTCGTCGCTTCGAGGATGTTAATGCGGTCGATCTCGTCGGGCTCAACCTCGCCGACAGCAAACGAAACCGCCGTCGATCGCAATTCTTCGGCGATCTGATCCCTTTGTTTTTCGGTAAGCTTCTTGGAATCGTTTAGATCTTTGGGGACCGGTTTCGTTTGATCGAGAATGCAGGCGGCCGCAACGACAGGCCCTGCGATACATCCGCGCCCGACCTCGTCCACACCGGCAATAAAGAGAAACCCCTCGCTTCGAGCCTGCTCCTCAAAATCAAAGCCGATCTTCCATTCCAGAGGATCGGCTTGAAGTTGAAATCCGTTCACGGGTGGGAATTATAAATTGTTTCGGACAGAAACGCGACCAGGAACGAGAAGACGCTGAATACAATTACTTCGCTGCCTGGGCTTTATTACGCGTGTCCTTCTCTTTGATTCGTGCAGCCTTTCCGCGGAGATCGCGTAGATAATAGAGTTTTGCACGCCGCACCTTGCCGCGTCGCACAACGTCGATGTGGTCGATAACCGTAGCATGGAGAGGAAAGATGCGCTCGACGCCTACGCCGAAACTCACTTTACGGACGGTGATGGACTCGCGCACACCGCCGTGTTTTCTTGCGATCACGATGCCTTCAAACACTTGCAGACGTTCCTTGTTACCTTCCTTAATTCGAACGTGTACCTTAACTGTGTCGCCCGCCTGAAATGCAGGTATATTTTCCTTTAATTGCGTATTCTCAACTATATCTAAACGATTCATGTTATTTCGGCCAGAGGTCAACGAACACCATCGTTCGCTCACATTTCACCATTTTCTCCTTTCAAAAGATCGGGTCTATTTCTTTTTGTTTTTTCAAGCGCTTTTTCATAACGCCATTTTTCAATTTCGGCATGATTGCCGTTCAATAACACATCGGGCACCTTCATGCCGCGAAATTCAGCCGGCCGGGTGTAGTGCGGGCAATCGAGCAGGCCGTCAGAGAATGAATCATTCTCTGCGGAAGTCTCGCTTCCTAGCGCTTCAGGCAGCAATCTTACGATCGCGTCTGTAACAACTACAGCAGCTGGTTCACCGCCTGAAAGAACGTAGTCGCCGATCGATATCTCGTCCGTTACGAGCGTTTCGTTCACGCGTTCGTCAACCCCTTCATATCGGCCGCAGATCAGAACGAGACGGTCGGATCTATTTGCAAGCTCACTTGTGGTCGCCTGGTTCAGCGGTTTTCCCTGTGGGGAAAGCATCAGCACCTTCGTTCCGCTTGGATACGCCTTCCGATCCGAGGTCCCTAGTAAATGCTCGACCGCGGCAAAGATCGGTTCCGGCTTCATCACCATTCCGTCTCCGCCGCCGAACGGCCGGTCGTCCGTCATCTTGTGCTTATCGACCGCAAACTCACGGATGTCGTGAACGCTTATCTCGACAATGCCGGCGAGACGAGCCCTGCGAATAATTCCAAAATCAAAGACCTGTGTAAAAAACTCGGGGAAAATTGTTAGTACATCAATTTTCACCTAAAACTCCAGCAAACCGTCGGGCGGATCGATCACGATCCGTTTCTCCTCTATATCAACTTCAATGCAAATGGCCTTCGCGAATGGAATCAGAAACTCCCCAGTTTCACCC
>DATFEW010000118.1:0-3598 GCA_035250805.1 Pyrinomonadaceae bacterium | reverse complement strand
CTACCGCGAGCTGGGGCACACGCGACCAATACGTCCAGCCGCCGAATACATCGTTGAGCAACAGCCCGTCAAACACTACTGCCGCCCGCGATGCTCCGCTTCCCGAAACACCGCGAAGGTTGGCACCATGCGTCGTCGGATTCGCGGTTTTACTCGAGCTGCGGCGAAACAAGGTGAAACCGGCGATCTGCCTCAACGAATCATCGATCGTCTGTGCAGCGGTAGAGTCGAGCTCGCTCCGTGAAAGAACAACAACGCTCGCTGGCGTTTCGTTTAGACGTGTCTCCGCCCGTGTCACCGAAATCGTTACATCGCCGGTGACAGGGGCAGGCTGCAGGATGATCGTGAAATGGCGTACACCGTCGTTCGCGAGCTTGCGCTCGTAAGGGGCGAAGCCTTGCGCCCTTACGGTCAGACGGCTTTGTTCGGTGATTTTTCCTGAAAGTGAGAAACTCCCTTCGTCATCTGTCTGCGTTGTAACCGTTACCAAATTTCGAGTTACGACTTCAACGCTCGCGCCGGATATCGCGCCCCCTTTTCCATCAAGGACGACACCCGTCAAGGTCTGTGCGGATACACTTCCGCTGATCAACAAGATTAGTAAAACAAGACCGAACCGCACAGGAGGATTGTAAACGAAGATCGGGTCATCCCGCGTCGATCGACAAACTTCTTGCGGTCGCTTTCTCGATCCGATCCCGTTTTACTTCAAATCCGATACCGGGTGATTCCGGGGCAACGATGGTTCCGTTCGGCGACACTGAAACGTCGGGTTCGATGATGTCTTCGTGCCAGTAGCGTTTTGAGGCAGAGATGTCGCCCGGCAGGGTAAAGCCTTCGAGCGTTGCCATGGCGATGTTGTGTGCCCGGCCGATGCCCGTTTCGAGCATACCCCCGCACCAGATCGGAATGCCCGCGGTGCGGCAAACTTCCTCGACCTTTTTCGCCTGTGCGTGCCCGCCGACCCGACCGAGCTTTACGTTAATAATGCGGCATGCGCCGATCTCGATCGCTTTGCGGGCGTCGTCGGACGATCTGATCGATTCGTCGAGACAGATCGGCGTGCGGATCTCTTTCTGCAACTTCGCGTGATCGATCATATCGTCGAATGCGAGCGGCTGCTCAAACATCATCAGGTCAAACTCGTCCATCCATTTGAAAAGATTGATGTCGTCGAGCGTGTATGCCGAGTTTGCATCGCCCATCAACAAGATCGGGCCGAATTTCTCCCGTACTTTCTTGATGATCTTGAAATCCCAGCCCGGCTTGATCTTGAGCTTGATCCGCTGGTAGCCCGCATCGAGCTCGGTTTGGATCTTGTCAAAGAGCTGTTCGGGCGAATCCTGTATCCCGATGGATACGCCGCAGGGGATCTCGTTTCGCACGCCGCCGAGGTGCCTCCACAGTGGGGCGCCGAGCTTTTTTGCCTCAAGATCCCAACACGCAGTCTCGATCGCGGCCTTCGACATCCGATGCCCGCGGGCTCGTTTCATCAGGTGAAATACACGCGACGCATCGGCAACCGGTTTCCCGATCACCATCGGAGCAAGGATCTTTTCGGTCGTAAGCCAGGCTGAGCCGGTCCATTCCTCCGAATAGCCCGGCGCCTCATTGCACGTTATTTCGCCCCAGCCCTGCGCGCCGTCAGCATCTTCGACACGCACCAGGATGATCTTGCGTTCATGCGTGCGCCCGAAGCTTGTTTCAAAAAAATGCACGAGCGGCAGACCGATCTCGATCAACTCGATCCTTTTGATTGTGAACATAAGGAATTAGGTTAGTAACTGCGGGCTGGAAAATCAAAAACTAAAGCTCTCAGCGATCGACAACCTCAAACTGCACGTACTGGGACGCGACCTGGACTTTGGGCTTTGCCAGAGCATCGATCACCATCACCTGCAGAATGTAGTCGCCGGGATCCATTCCCGTCCCGATTGAGATCGCGCCGAATGTTTTGAGGTGTCCCATATCGGTTTGGCCTGCAAGAGCGAACGGTTTTGGCTGTCCCTCTGTGATCAGCTTACCATCCCGAAAAACGCGTATCTGCGTTTTTAGATTTGGACGATTAGCGCTATCGACTTTCGCATTATAGATCTCCACACCCCATCGAATGACCGAACCCTTCTTAGCCCTGCGAAGCGCTGTATCGGACATCGGGTTCGTCTGAACGAGCGGCGCCATCAGGTCGAATGTTCGCTGGTATTCCTCGACAGTCAGGTTCTCGATCACCAGGCTCGACAATGTTAACCGGTTCTTATTCAGATCGGGCACCTCGATGAATTGAGATGCGGAACCGAGGCCTTCACCCTGTGTATCGTGGACCGCCACGCGGTACTGATATGCTCCAGGCTTCTTCACCGGGAATTTGAAATGATAAACGATCCCCTCGGACAGAACCTTGTTGTAAAGCGTGGCCGGGATCGTCATCGTGAACGTCTTGCCAAGTTGGTCTACGAGCGCTCCATTATCGCCGAATGAGGCGGCGAGGACGCTAAATACGGCCCTCTTGTTGCCGTCGGGTTCATCCGTAAATTTGAGTTTGCCGGCGTCGATGTGCAGCAGCGAACGGACGAATGCCGTGTTCGTGGCATCGTTTCCGAACAGCGTATTCAGCCGCATGCTTATCTCGTTGGCCGAAAATGGCGAGTACAAGGTCTTTTCCAACCGTTGAAGCGGAGTAAGGTTATCGGCAACCGGGCTGCGTTTTGTATCAGCGATATTGAAGAAGCCGCTGCGGTAGCGGACATTCACATCTTTTCGACTAACTTTGACGTCAATATTATTGAACTTTCGCGCCGCGGCATCGAAGGAGTCAGCATCCGGTTCGTAGCCGATAAGGTAATAACTTTGATTTTCAAGAATTCGGTCCAGGCCAAGGCTTAGGTCATTTTGATTTTTGATCGCGAGGCCGCCGGTGCCTTGGGCGAGAAATGCCAGCCCCGCCTGTGTTTCATACAAATGTGCCCGTCGTTCGTCCACCTTCGTGCTGATCGTGTCCGGGGTTCTGGCCACTATCCAGTCCGCGGCGGTTAGCCCTGTGTACTGTAGCCCGCGGGCGTCGATCGTATGGACGACAACTGACGAGCGATTGGCAAGATCGATCAGTTGCCGAAGCGGTTCAAGTATCTCCAACGGAACCTTGTCGCCCCAGCGATCATTAACGATAAGCGGAAAGCCGTCTGAAAAAAGCACTGCAAATTTGCGTCCCGGGAATTCCGAGACGCCATTGATCACATAACTGATCGCGCCGAGCGTTCCAGAGGCAAATCTGCTGTTTCGTAACTCCGCCTCCGCTCTGAGCCGGTTGTTTTCGTCCTTGATGTCCTCGTCGCTGATCGTGGTATCGCCGGCGTTTTGCTGGGTTTCAAGCGTACCGGGAGTGAATCGCCTGAAGGCCGTTACATCGCCAGAGCCCATTGGGTTCCATTTCACTCGTTCGATCGCGGCGTATAGCATTCGTTTGTCGGCTGTAAACTGCTGCAGCGCACCAACGCCGGCACCGGTGCGGATGATCGCCACAAGGTCGCCCTCCCGCATCTGATCATCCACAAATTTTTTAAGTGCCCGTTTTGTGAAATGAATGCTTTCGAATGAAAGC
>DATFEW010000109.1:0-3935 GCA_035250805.1 Pyrinomonadaceae bacterium | reverse complement strand
AGGGCTATTTCCATATGACGTTTCAAAATCGTGTGCCGATCTTCTCTGCCGGTCATTTGCCCACACGTATGATCTCCCCGTTTCCACGACTCGGTCGGCAAATATTTATGGCCCCGCCGATATTAATCTCTCGCGAGTTATTCCCGGCACGATCGTTTCCCTGCTAAAGGACGAATCTCCGATCATCCGCAGCGACGGTACGCCGATACGGGAATTCATACACGTTGATGACGTTGTCGCCGGCTATCTCGCCGTCGCCGAAAACATCGACATGACGCGTGGCGAGGCATTCAATCTAGGGACAAATGAGCCGATAGGAATCCTGGATCTTGTAAACAAGATAATTCGATTGTCCGGACGGGAAAATCAGATCGAGCCGACCGTAATGCTGTCCAGGAAGATCGATCGCGAGATCGACGCACAATATCTTTCGGCCGAGAAGATCGAGGCCACGCTTGGCTGGAAGCCCTCCATCAACATGGACGAAGGTCTGACCGCGACGATCGACTGGTACTCGGACCATATCACCGTCTTCACGTAGCTTCAGCAACTATTCCGATCGATCGTTCATCCTACGATTGGGCCATCGTTGCAATACTCGTGTGCTATTATTGACCTGGTATTTTTTAGATCAAATGAAAAGCCTTTCCATAGTCCTGTCAATACTAGCGCTTACAGCGATGAACGCAGCGGCGCAAAAGGGTATTGATCCACAAACGCAGAAGATCAAGGAAGAGGGCAATAAGACCGTAACGCGGCCGACGGATGCGAATCGCTCGTTCGACTGGGGAAAAGGCAAGACTCCGGTTCGGGAACGCCTTGCCAACCCGTATAAATTGAATTCCCGCCGCGACGTTTTGATCGAGACCATCCGCGAAACTCTGAAAGAAAAACGCTTGGTTGTTGATGAGCAGTCGTCACGTCCCGGCGACGGCATCATCGTCACCCAGCCGTTCGTTGTCGGCAAAGGCCCGGTGATCTCCCAGGCCGAACTTAGACGGTATGGCGTGCTCGAGTACACCGACACTGCCTGGTCACGTGCACAATATAGTTTGACGATCGAGGTCCAGCCGATCGACGGAATTGCGAACAATGTTTCCGTTATCGCTAAGGTCGAGGGCCGCTCCGGCAATGGGCTATCTACAGAATGGGTCACCCTCACAAGTTCCGGTTTGGCCGAAGAGGAGTTTCTCGTAAAGCTGGTCGAAGCCGTGACCGGCCAGCGTCTTGATGAAGTTCCGAATAATGATTAGCTCTGTGTACTGCAGTTATACCCGCACTTTGACGATATTTGTATCGTTTCTCCTGGCCGCATTTGTTTTTCCAGCCGTTGTTGCGGCTCAGGTTGAGACGCTGCCAAAGTCAAAGCTTACTGCTAAAGAAGAACGAGACGATCGAACCCCGCCGTCCGTTGCAGAGATGGTTGAAAAGCAGCGGATACTTCGCCAGAAAAAGGAACATGGCGAGATGCTAAAGCGGGGTGACGAAGCTTTGAAGCTCTCGGAACAACTCGAAGAATCCTTTAATAACGGAACGGGCTTTTCGCCCCAGGATCTGCAGAAACTCGAAGCTCTCGAAAAAGTAGTAGACAAGATCCGGGATGAACTAGGGGGCGATGACGATGACGACAAGGAAATACTGGAAGACAGCACAGGGCCGGAAAATAACGCGCGCCGCGATCTTGTGTCCGCTTTTAAGTTTCTTCGCGATTCGACCATGAAGCTTGTTGACGAATTAAAGAAGTCATCCCGCTTTTCGATCTCGGTCGCTGCGGTCGAGTCGTCGAACGCTGTCATCCGGATAGCCAGGTTCCTCCGCCTCAAGAAATAAGCCTCCGACTGAAGATGAACCGCGCCGCAGTTTTCCTCACTATAGTTACTCTCGCGACTTCAATAGCAATTCAAGCACAAGACGAAGACGAAGTGATCAGGGTCGATTCGTCGCTAGTAGTTCTCAACGCGACGATCACTGATCTCGAGGGCAGTCCCGTGTCAGGCCTTCAGCGTGATCGGTTTAGCGTATTTGAGGACGGTCTCGAGCAAAAGATCGAGTTTTTCTCTGCTGAAGAAACTCCGTTCGCAGCGGTGATTCTGATCGACACATCAGGCAGCATGGAAGGTCGGGTTTCAATGGCACGTGCAGCGGCGATCCGGTTTCTCGCCGGCCTGCGGGGTTCAGATGCGGCTTCGATATATCATTTCGATTCAAAGGTAACGCAAGTTCAGGAGTTCTCGGACCTTCGGGATATAGACGATCGCGTTTTTGAGTTAAAGGCGCGCGGAATGACAGCATTGAATGACGCGATCGTAAAAGCCGCTGAGGAGCTCAATAAACGGCCCGAAAAGCGCCGGGCGATCATCGTTCTATCCGATGGTGCGGACACGTCGAGCGGGCGGAGCGCGGACTATGCCCTCAAAGCAGCGCAAAACGTGAACGCCATTATCTATACGGTTGATATGTCGGCTATGGACGGCGGGCGGCAGATGCAAAACATCGGGGTCCTCAAGAACTTTGCGGAGAAAACCGGCGGCCGCTTTGTCGCCACCCCCGGGGGTGCTCAGATGCGGCAGGCTTTTGAACAGATCGTGGCCGAGCTCGGTACACAATACACGATAGCTTATGATCCTAAGAACACGGCACAAGATGGCAAATGGCGAACGATCGAGCTCCGTGTCGCTCGAAAGAATCTGTACATCAGGACCCGCAAAGGCTACCACGCCCCGAAACTGCAGAAGCCCGTACGTAAGAGGGCGTAACGGTCAACGCTAGGAGCCGGGTTCACGAACCCCCCTCACTATCGGCCAATACAAAGGTAACGATCATCATCACTGTATATTCCGTTACCTGGCCGTTCTCGATATTGACCTTTTGATCCTTGATCCACGCTCCACGGACGTTGTCGATTGTCTTCGAAGCCCGCTCGATCCCCTTTTTGATCGCATCTTCAAATCCGACCGTTGAGGTTGATGTGATCTCAATATTCTTTGCTACTGACATATGGCCCTCCCTGCTCAGGTCAGAACCGCCCATGTGAGCGGGCGGTTTGATCGTGATAAGTAAAACACTAAGAAAAATACACAGATGTATCTGTGGGTGTTGTCCGCCCGGTTACGCAGCGGGCTCCGATAGCGACGTCTTGTTTCTCTTCCTATCCGCGTGCCGCTCAAATGCCAGCTCTACCAGCCGGTCAATTACCTGACTGAACGGTTTGCCGCTGCCAGCCCACATTTTCGGGTAACCGGAGGCATCAGTCAGTCCTGGCATTGTGTTGATCTCGTTCACAAGGAGCTCTCCATTATCGTTTCGCAGGAAGAAATCGACGCGTGCCAGGCCTGATCCGTCGATCGCTTTGAAGGCTGCTACTGCCATTTTCCTTATGCGTTCCTCCAACTCCGGGGAGACAGCAGCCGGAACAACGAACTCGTTGTTGCCGGTGCCCGCGTATTTTTCGGTGTAATCGAGAAATGCTTTCGATGTGTCACGAATAATGTATTCCCCCGGGCGGCTTGCTTCCGGCTCATCGTTTCCGAGCACGGCACACTCGATCTCGCGCATCTCAAGCGCTTCTTCGACGATGATCTTACGGTCGAATTCCGACGCATGCGAAATACCTTGGCGTAGCGACATTGTATCTACCGCACGTGACACGCCTACCGACGAACCTAAGTTGGCCGGCTTTACGAAGCACGGGTAGCCGACCGCCTTTTCAACACCTTTGATCACAGCATTCGCATTCGCTTCAAAATCGCGGCGGAGGAACCAGGTGTATTTGCAAATCGGCAGACCGGCGTTGGTGAATAGGGTCTTCATCACCACCTTGTCCATCCCGCACGCGGACCCGAGCACGCCGCAGCCCACGTACGGAATACCGGCCATCTCAAAAAGTCCCTGTATCGTCCCATCTTCACCGTAAGTCCCGTGCAGCACCGGAAAGA
>DATFEW010000105.1:0-4023 GCA_035250805.1 Pyrinomonadaceae bacterium | reverse complement strand
CCGGCGTAACTACCCAGGTTACCGACACTGATAATTACGAGATCCAGAAACCGACAATTAGCGGGAATGGCCAAAAGATCGCCTTCGTGTCGAATCAGTTTGCGGAACTGGGCAATGCCGACGCCAGCTATGAAATATTCTTGGCCGAGTGCCTGCCGCCGCCATCATCTGACTTATCGGTAAGTCTTGGTGTTGACAAAACAAGTGTGAAGCAAGGCGACAAGATCACGTACACCGTGACACTAAAAAACTTTGGACCGAATGATGCTCATAATGTGGTTTTGAACGACTTCATTTCAAGCGGTGCTACCTTTGTTAGTGCAAATGCGAACAAAGGCAATTTCAATACTCCGCCGGTGGGGCAGTCGGGGGTCGTCGTTTGGAATGTCGGTGCCCTTTCGAACAACACCCAGGAATCGGCCCAGATCAAGGTTACCGTGATCTTGAAGGGCAAGGGCACGGTCACGAATACCGCGACGGTTTCCTCGTCCATTTCAGACCCGAATCTAGCAAACAACTCCGCTACCATAACAATCAATCTCGGATCTGGAGGAGGAAAGAAGTAGATACGATTGACGTATGATCGCGCCTCTTACTCTATCTGTAGGATCGTTAGCCAACACGCCAGGGTTGCCGGACGGGATGCCAGTCAGGGATCCAGATCGGACTCCAGCCCTCACTGATTCAATCGGTGGAGGTTGTCCCGGCAGCGGTTCCTTGCTTTACGGTACCGATGCCCTTGCCGGCACAATCAACATTATTACCGCGGATACGCCCGCGCGCCGCGAGAGCGGCTTCAGATTCGGCGGAGCGTTGAATACGTTTTACTCTTCGAACGAAAACGGTCGCCCAGGCAGTCTTACATTGAACGGCGCATGGATTAATGTGCCGTTCAGTACGCCTGCGTTGCAAAGAGCGTAGGCAGGCAAGACGGAATATCAACGAATCTAAACAATCTACGGGACAATGAAACACTGACCATCCTAATCGACTTAAAATGATTCAACGGCCATCGCGCATTCAAGCTAGAAGAGTTTGGCTACTTTTGAAAGAATCGGGCGGTTTTGTGATCATTCCAGGTGGGAATTCAGGTGGGAATGAATTTAGCCACTCCAAGGAAAGAGGACTAAACTATTGAAAAGATTGGTACTCGCGGCAGGAGTCGAACCTGCGACTTCTTCCTCCGGAGGGAAGCGCTCTATCCACTGAGCTACGCGAGCATTGATGTCATAATATCACGTTCTAATTCTTCGGCTGAATCGTGACCGATTTGATCTTTACCGGTTCGATCGGCCGTTCCCCTTCCTTTGGCTGAACACCTGAAATGGTTCGGACGTTATTCATCCCTTCGACGACCTTTCCGAATATTGTGTACTTATTATCAAAGGCCGCTTCGCGTTTCAATGTAATAAAGAACTGTGAGTTTGCAGAATCGAAGTCCTGGCTGCGGGCAGCGCCCACAATACCGGCCTCGTAGGGAATATCGGAAAACTCTGCCGCGACATCCGGTTTATCCGAGCCGCCGGTCCCATCGTTTCGAGGATTGGCATCTTTCGAGTTCGGGTCGCCACCCTGGATAACCGACTGGTTCACGCGGTGAAAGGTCGTTCCGTCATAAAAACCTTCACGGGCAAGCTGTTTGAACTGGGCAACCATCTTCGGAGCGATATTCGAATATAGCTCCATCTTGATCGTGCCGAAAGCGGCTGGGTTCTCCATTTCAATCACAGCGATCTCGTTATCGGCGACCGGCTTTACACCCTGTTTCACTACGGGAGCAGCCGCGGCGGTCTTATTTGACGACGACGCTTTATTGTTACAGCCTGAAATTACGGAAGCAATTAAAAGAAGAAAAAAAACGTGTGCAATGTTCATATGGATCTAGAATTGTTTTTCACTATCGATGAGAATTGTGACAGGGCCATCGTTTACTAGCTCAACATCCATCATCGCCTGAAACACGCCTGTGGCAACGTTCTTGAGCTGTTTTTTTGATTCCGTAACGAACAGTTCATAAAGGGCGTTCGCCTTCTCGGGCGGAGCGGCGTCGATGAATGATGGCCGTCTCCCGCGGCGAGTGTCTCCATAAAGCGTAAACTGCGAGACGACCAACAGACCGCCTTTGACCTCGAGAAGAGAAAGGTTCATTTTCCCATCACCGTCTTCGAATATACGCAGGTTCAGAATCTTGTCGGCGAGGTATCGAACATCGTCTTCAGTATCTCGTCCGGCGACCCCAAGGAGAAGCAAAATGCCTTGGCCGATCTGGCCTGTAACTTCACCGTCGACAGTTACTCGGGCGCGCGAAACGCGTTGGACGACCGCCCGCATCAGCTCGCTTGTTCTTCAATGTAGACCCGATTCATCACCACCGGCTGAAGAGGCTTATCATTCGAATTACGATCGACGTTGGCGATAGCATCGACAACTTCCTGTCCTTCCAGCACCTTTCCGAATTTTGAATAGCTCGGCGGCAGAGGGTAATCGATATGCATTATGAAGAACTGCGAGCCGTTCGTGTTCGGGCCGGAATTTGCCATCGCGACGGTTCCTTTCTCGTAAACCCCCGCATAGAGATCGGAGTCGCGGTCGATCTCATCATCGAACTTACCGCCCCACGCCGACTCGCCTCCGTAACCTTCGCCGAGCGGGTCGCCGCCCTGGATCATAAAGTTGGGAATAACGCGGTGAAAGATCACGCCGTCATAATAATTCTTGCCCGCGAGCAAGCGAAAATTCTCGGTCGTTTTGGGTGCATCCTTTTCCAGCAATTCAAACCGGATGGTACCTTTATTCGTCTCAATTACTGCTGTTCTGTTCGCCACTTAAATCTCCTCATTCAAAATAAATCTGCGAATCGCGGCCGCTACGCCGCCCTCATTATTACTATCTGTTTTATAGAATTCCGATCGATTCAGCAAACCGGCGTCGGCATTTCGCATAACCACGGGGATACCCGCAAACTCGAGCATACCGAGGTCGTTGAAATTGTCACCGATCGCCATCACATTTTCGGGCGTCAGACCGTTCAATATCGCGAGCTTTTCGACCCCAGTTCCTTTTGACGCGTCCGGGGGAAGGATGTCAATAAGCGTGAAATCGAGATGCGGATAGATGGTGGGCAGGATCGTTACCGAATCTGTCAACTCGTCGTTCAGGAATTTGAGCATCCGCTCCATGGGTTCGCACGACCCGGAGAATGAGATGTGAATCACTTGGTGATCGGGAAGCGCGTCATGAAGATCAGCGACGTGCATCACTGCCTCTTGTGCCTCGTCTCCGTGAAGACGTTCTGACCAATCGAGATATCGTTTAAGCGGAACATTGTCGTCCGAGATCCTGTCGTAAAGTAGGGTGCCCTTTGTATGCGGATCAGCACTTACGAGGGCGTTCCCGCCAAACTCTTTTCCGGCCCGTACGATCTCGCGTGTAGCGTCGAGGTCTAGTAAGGAAACGGAGACCGTTTCGAGCGACTCCGCGTATTTCAATAGCGCTCCATTGTGCGTCACGAGCGGTGCGTTCAGTTCCAGCTCTAATCCGACGGGCCTAGCATCCCGAAACCTCCGACCGGTGGCGATCGTCACCAAAACACCCGCTTCCTCAGCGGCACGTATTGCTTCCCGATTTTCGTCCGGAATTTGGCCGCGCGAATCAAGCAGCGTTCCGTCGAGATCAAGGGCGAGGAGTTTGATCATTGAGTATTGTTCGCCTCATTCGCCCGCATCAACTCGCGTTCTTTTTGCAACCATCGTTGATATTCCGCCTTGCCCCGTTCGAAATCGGCAGCGGAGGCGTAGAACCAATGGGAGCCGTCGTTCGCCTCGACATTACGGACGTAATAGAGGTAATCCGACGTCGCGGGGTTTAATGCGGCTTGTATAGAGCTTTCAGAAACAGACGAGATCGGCCCCGGCGGCAGGCCGGCGCGTTTGCGGGTGTTGTAGGGCGAATTAACGTCAAGATCGCTACGATGGATGGTCCCGTCCCACCGGCCTTCCATCTTCGCAATGTAAACCGCGGTTT
>DATFEW010000104.1:0-7255 GCA_035250805.1 Pyrinomonadaceae bacterium | reverse complement strand
CAATAGCAAGTTCAAGTCGGACAAACATCTGCTAAAGTTGGCGGGGTTCGACGTAACAGTCTCGTTCAATTATCTGACCTTTAATATATGGCCGCAAGATCGGAATTCGGGTTTCAACGCGCTCGCTTGACGGCAAAACTTTTCGCGTCACTAGAATCGGATAAAGATATGCGCAAGGCCTCGTCGTCAAAACTCCTTCAGAAACTTTACGTGGATCGCCAAATGTCAGTAACCCAGGTCGCTAAGCATTTGGCGTGAGCAAACAAGCGATCAGCCCATTGTTGGATCTGGTTTTGACAGGTGATTGATGCAAATGGGAACATTTTTGTGAACGTAACCAACCAATGAGAACGTTCATACCCGGTAGAAGCCAACGAACAAAAGCTGCGCAGGATTGCGGTATGTTGAGACCAAAGAAGCTTGAACGTTACTTGCGACACAAAATGGAAATGACTTCCTAACAACATGAACTAGATCGCGGGTTCGAATCTGCCGGGGCACCCATGGTCCCAATTCGTATGGGAATTCTCCGGGTTGCTTTTATGACAAGCGCTGGACGGGAACTTCTGAACAACTACGACCATCAAGCTAAACTATTCGGCCACGCGCACGCACTTTTGAAGACGCACGAGACCCTGCTGCGCGATGGTGAACGTAATGTTAGGTTCCACGACGCACTGAGATCGCGAGTCACGCCGGGTTCAAATGTCCTAGACATAGGGGCCGGAACAGGCATATGGGCGATCGCGGCGGCGAAGATCGGTGCTGCCAAGGTCGTAGCGGTCGATATGGACGAGCTGCTGGTTGGCGTGATACGAATGCTTGCGGACGAACATGGCGTGTCGGATCGTGTCGAAGCCATATGCGCAAGCTCTTTCGATCTTCAGCTCGGTCGGCAATTCGATGTCGTGGTCAGCGAGACGATAGGTTACCTCGGGTACGACGAGCGGATCGTCGAGGTGATGGCCGATTCGAGAACCCGGTTTCTTCGAGAGGGCGGCTACATCATTCCAGAGTCAGTGGAGCTTTACGCAGCGGCCGGCAACTTGAACGTAAAAACTGAGACGATTCCGATAGGTTCCGATTTTGAATTCGAACTGCTTACGAAGTTAAATCTTAATTCGCCGCGCGTTTTAAAGAACGACCTCGATGTCACTCTGCTCACTTCTCCTTCTCTCCTGATCTCGACAGATCTGCGGCATACGGATGCAACGCCGCCGCTCACGGACTTAAAAGCAACGTGGGATATGCCTTCGGAGCACGGAGTTGACTGTGTGATCGCGTGGGTAGAATCAAGTCTCGCACCTGGAATACGCCTGAGCACGCGGCAAACAACCAGTTGGTTTCCGACCGTGTACCGAATCGAACCGCCGGCCCGGCCGTTCGAAAAGATCGAGTTCACGCTGTCTCTGACGCCGACGAGTAACTACTGGACCGCGACATTCGTCTCGAGTGAGCACAGAGAATCACGAAGTTACTCGCCGGAATATGCCGCAACGCAGATGATCGCAGCGGCTCGCGGCGCCGAGATCACTAACGAACGCGGGCGCATGGTGCTTGCCAGGGATATACGGCCGCCGTCCGTGATCGAGCTGCGAGAAGCGAGGGCGGACGACGAAGCTTTCCTACGCAAGCTTTACCACTCAACTCGCGCAGACGAGGTGAACGCCTTCGGATGGAGCGAGTCCGAGCAGGATTCGTTCCTGACGATGCAATTTGAGATGCAGCAACAGGCATATCAAATGCAATTTCCTGACGCAGAGTGCAGCATTATACTTTTTGACGACGTGCCGGCTGGCCGCTTGATCGTAGACCGATCGGACGAGTCCATCTCGCTAACCGATATCACTCTAGCTCCAGAGTTCCGCGGCCGCGGCATTGGCTCGCGGCTCATACGGCAGTTGCAACGCGAAGGTAAGGCGATCGTTCTAAGTGTGGACAAACAGAACCTTTCCGCCATGCGACTGTACGAGAAGCTTGGATTTACCAGGACGGGCGAAGCGGAGTTCTCATTCAGTATGAGGTGGGATGGAAAAACGTCGAGAAAAAATGGCCAATAAGATAGGCCTTCGTCCGGCAACAGACTACGACCGTGAGTTTCTGCTTCGGGTGTACGAAGCCTCACGCGACATCGAGCTCTCGATGGTCCCGTGGGACGAGGCCATGAAACGCAAGTTCATTGAGCACCAATTCGACGCTCAACTTTCTCATTATTCGACCGAATATCCCGCAGCCCGGCACGATGTGATCACTATGGATACCGGCGAACCAGTCGGAAGACTCTATGTCAACCGGACACCCGAGCAGATCTCGGTCCTGGACTTTACGGTCCTTCCGGAGTTTCGCGGTCGCGGGATCGGCTCGTCGATCGTTGAAGAACTCACCCGAGAAGCTCTTGCATCGAGGCGGAGGGTACAGATATACGTCGAGACGTTTAACCCTGCGCAGCAGTTTTTTCTTAAGCGTGACTTCGCAGAAAAGGAAACCGACGGAATCAATATTCGATTCGTCTGGGGGTAGAGATTCATCTAGGATCTTGATCATAGATCTAAAAAGTTGATCATAAATCGCTGGACATGAAACCCACTTGCTGGTAGAATCCTGTCTCGGAACACCCGTAGTAGCACACATAAAATGCAACACCCACGCGCGCAACTCCCTTCGCGGGATGCGTTTTCGGCCGCTGTAACCACGTCTTTCGACGTTTCTGCCGGCGATCATCCACCGGTTGAGTTCACACTGGTTGAATGCAATACCCTGCTCGATAGCGAGACGCAGGAAACTTACTCGCTCCTTTTCCGTGGCCCGTCCGGTCTGCCGCCGGTTCAAGGGATTTACGCTCTCGAGAACGAGAAGCTGGGCAAACTCGAATTATTTCTTGTTCCGATCAAACGCGATGAGCAAGGCCTCTATTTTGAGGCCATCATGAATCATCTTTTATCACGATAAGGTCCGGGGCCTCTACGGACGATTTTCTTGCTGGCGTCCTTTCCGGCGGCCTGGAGTAAACAGATGGATAATTCACGCAGAAGTTTTCTCGGAGTTCTCACAGCTTCCGTCGCGACCGCGCTTTCGTTCCGAGGCATCGGTACCGCCCAAAAGCGGTCGTCCCGTATGCTGGATAGCGCGACAGGCGTTAGTGCCGAGGGGGACTCCCTCGCACAACTCGGATGGAATTCTTTTTACGGACAGCTTAACACCGACTTCGAGTTCTCGCCTCGCGGAGTCGGACGCATGAGACGGGCACCGAAGCTTCGTTTGACGGCGATCAAGAATACCGACCTGCGAGAGGGAGAGGTACAGGCAGGCGACCCGCAGTGTTTTGTACTTACTTTTACTTCACGATCTTCCCAGCTCAGCCAGGATACGTACACGGTAAATCACGCCGTTCTGGGACAGTTTGAATTGTTCATTTCGGAAGCCAGCATTGTCGATGGCGAATATAACTACACCGCGGTGATAAACCGCCTTGTTGGATAGCACCAGGAGAATTATGGGACAGCCATATATCGGAGAGATAAGAATGTTTGGGGGCAGCTTCGCTCCAGCTGGTTGGGCATTTTGTGACGGTCAGCAGATCCCGATTGCTGAGAACGACGCATTATTTGTCTTGATAGGTACCACCTACGGCGGTGACGGACAAGAAACCTTCAACCTTCCGAATCTCCAGAGCCGGTATCCTATACATCAGGGCACGGGACCGTCGGGAATAACATATCAGATCGGCGAGGCCGCCGGGGTCGAGAATGTGACTCTTACGACACAGCAGATACCAAACCATACTCACCCTCCCCTGGCAAATTCGGCTCTCGGCGACAGCGGAACGCCATCGAACAGCGTGTGGGGAAAACCTGCCGCAGCATCAATGTACGCTCAGGTGGATCCGGATACGAATATGGCGGTGACGGCGGCTCAACCGACCGGGGGAAGCCAGCCGCACGATAACATGATGCCGTTCCTTTGCGTCAACTTTATTATTTCACTCTTCGGCGTCTTCCCAACGCAAACTTAAGGAGAAGTATTAAACAATGGGCACACCATTTCTTGGCGAGATAAGAATGTTTTCCTTTAACTTCCCTCCAAAGGGATGGGGGCTTTGTAACGGCCAGCTCCTTCCGATCAACCAGAACCAAGCGTTGTTTGCACTGCTCGGAACGATGTATGGCGGCAACGGGCAAACTAACTTTGCACTGCCAAATCTTCGCGGTCGAACTCCGATAAGTGCCGGCGGCGGACATACGCAGGGTGAAGCAGCTGGTTCGGAGGCCGTTACGATAACGATGAGCCAGATGCCTGCGCACAACCATGGCGTCCTCGCGGGCAACGTGGCGGCGAACGCAAGTTCACCTGCGAACAATTTCTCGGCCCAGAATGCCGGTGCCTATTCGCTGAATCCGAATGCCGCAATGTCGCCGGCAACCGTCACCCCCGTCGGCGGCAGTCAGGCGCACCAGAATATGGGGCCGTATCTGGTCATTTCTTTTTGCATCGCCCTTCAAGGCATCTTTCCTTCGCAAAACTGAGAGGTACTATGTCTGATCAATTCGTCGCCGAAATTCGAATAGTTGGCTTTAACTTCGCTCCGACGGGCTGGGCCAAGTGCAACGGACAGTTGTTGCCCATTTCGCAAAACACGGCCCTTTTTTCGTTATTAGGCACATTTTATGGCGGCGATGGTAAGAGTACATTCGCCTTGCCCAATCTTCAGGACAGTGCGCCACTGCACCCCGGGCAGGGTCAAGGACTATCGCTGCGCGATCTCGGTGAGCAGGGAGGCAGTGAGACGGTCACGCTTCTCACAAGCGAGATACCGGTACATACGCACCAGCTTCGGGCAACAACGACGGCCGCTAACCTGACCGATCCGACGAATGCGGTCTGGGCAGCGTCCAGCGTAGGCCGAACTCCGCCGCCTTTATACTCGACAACGCAGAACGCCACGATGGCTCCGAACGCGCTAAGTGTTTCGGGCGGCAGCCTGCCGCATAACAACATGCACCCATACCTGACCCTGAATTTTATTATCGCCCTGCAGGGCATTTTTCCACCGAGATCCTGATTCGCGGGAGCGCTCTTAGTGTCTCGTTCCGTTAGAGAGGTTCCAATGCACGCCAACTATAAAAGGTTCGTCGTCCCTTCGGTACTCGTTTTCCTATGCTGCGCCTTTGTCGGGTTCACGTCTCACCGAACCACGGAAGCGGAAAATCTTGCGCGCCCGTCATCTCGAAGTAAACACATAGCTCGGAGTGTCGTCCCAGACAACCCGGCTAAGATAAATTTCGTCCGGGGAACGCGGGCGGACGGGGATCCGACCGATCCGGAGCTGGTACGCTCCGGGATCGATGTGTCGCAGGCTAGGCCGTTATCGCTGGCCTCCGGCGACCTCAACGCTGATGGCTTTCCTGATC
Source organism: Pyrinomonadaceae bacterium (assembly GCA_035250805.1). GTDB lineage: Bacteria > Acidobacteriota > Blastocatellia > Pyrinomonadales > Pyrinomonadaceae > OLB17. Next base: position 1,847 of record DATFEW010000104.1, on the reverse strand, counting down.
TGGTTTGCGGATATGAAGTTGCCGGCGGCGGGATGATTGTCATTCGTTACGGTGACGAACGAGCATACGCGCCGACCGACCCCGCCGATGTGCAAGCGGTGATTCAGAATCAGTTCAGGGCCCCGTTTGGCGGCTCAACGTCAATCACCCTCGATCACCCGCCCGAGTTTCTGTTTACAGGCGATTTCGACAGAGACAGCCGTCGAGACGTTCTTACGGCTGCGCGCGGCGGACAGTCAATGACGATCTTGCGCTCCGAAGAGGGCGGCTTTTCTCCGGCGGTGGTGGATCTGAATGAACAGGTCACATCGGTCGCCATCGACGAGGCTTTTTCAATGGACGGCTTCGCGGATGTCTATGTGGGAACCATCAGCGGGCGACTGCTGGGATTTGAAGAGATCGAAAGCGTGATCGAGCAACAGCCTCGAGTTTATGATCTTCCTGGCTCGGTCGACTCGATAGCTGTGGGGCAATTCGACCAGGACGCGATCGCTGACTTCGCCGTTATCGTTACCGGCCAGGTTTATATTCTCAACGGCGGCGCGAGCGGTGCGGCTGAGCGGATCGATGTTCCCTTCTCTGCCAATGCACTTGCAGTAGGCGATTTCATTTGGGATCGAAGCTCGCAAACGGAAGTCGCGGTTGCCGGTGAGAATGGATCGACAGCGATTCTGGCGCGCGGCGCACTCGATTCTAGGCCACTTACCTCAGAAGAACTCTATGGTCGACGAAAGTACGTCGCCGATGTGCGCGACGGGATACTCCCGAAACCGGCCGTGTCAAAGGCTAGACGAGTCAGTTCTTTGTCCTCCTGGAAGATTGCGGAGCAATCATCGGCTGACGCTCCGTTAGATAGCGCAGGAGCTCCTTTGCTTATCCCCATGCTTGCGTCAGGTCAGCAGTCCGTGGATTTACTCTCAGTAAATTCGGCGCAACGAAAGCTTAACATCTCATATCGTACTGACGGTTTGACATCGAATACAAGAGAGGTCGTTCGCGAAATGGTTTCGTTCCCGACCGACGGCGAACCAGTCGCCGTGTTGCCGATGCGCCTGAATATACACAGCCGCCCGTCGCTCGTAGTGTTTGAACAAGGAAACGTCGAGCCAAGCTTGTTATTCGCTACACCTGAAGCAGTGTTCACGGTAACGAAGGCCACCGACACTAACGACGGTACGTGCAATGCAGATTGCAGCCTGCGCGAGGCGGTCGTGGCCGCAAACGCCGCGGCCGGCCTGGATTCGATCGCTTTTGCCGTGGCATTAAACACGGTGCCGATTCAGTTGACGATCCCCGGCGACGACAATTTGTCAGCGACCGGAGACCTGGACATTAACACTGACATTACAGTGATCGGAAACGGGGCGGCAAATACCCTTATTCAGGGATCCACGAATGCATCATTTACAGGGAATATGGGGGACAAGGCCTTCGGCGTAAACCAGGCCGGAACGAACTCTACCTTGAACGCATCGCTTCAGAATCTGACCGTTCGTTTTACAAGGAATGACATTGTTAAGAACGGTGCCTTTACACAAACAGGCGGGGCGATGGACATTTTTCTGACTGGCACCGGCTTAGTGCCGGGTCCCACAACGACCCTGACCAACGTTACGTTCGATAGCAACGCAAGCCTTCATAGTTACGGGGGAGGACTTAACATAGACAGTGGCGACCTCGCAGCCGCAACGAACATTTTTCGCGGAACCATCAGTATCACGGGTAGCACTTTCTCAAACAACGACACTCTCACGACCACCGTCGCGGGAACAGATGACCCGCCTACCGGAGGTGGCATCAACCTATTTGCCGATCGTCACGACGTTACGGTTTCAAACTCGTCGATC
>DATFEW010000103.1:0-4690 GCA_035250805.1 Pyrinomonadaceae bacterium | reverse complement strand
GGTACTGCGATTGAAAGATCATAAAGAACGCGACAATGTAGATGATGATCGAAAGAACGGTACGAACAAGTGATGCGATCTCATGCTGCCCTGATTTGCGCATCGTCGTCGCGAAGATAAGCATCCCCAGAAAGCGAACGATCGCGATAACCAGCGCCATCCATAGCACGATCTCGACGATGTTAAAAACATTCGCCCAGAGGTCGTACCACGTCTGCGCCATCATCGGCGCGGCCTGGCCATCGGCAGTGACAAGACGGCCGTCTACTACGTGAAATCCGAATTGCGTGAGAAGAAAATTCTGAAAAACAGTTTCAAAAACGGCAGGTAGGATGATCAAAAGGATCGTAATGATCCCACTGAATAGCAGGAAAACAATTACCTTTCGCTTGAAAGAGGCGTCCGCCATACGTCGACGGCTAAAACATATCAGCTATCGTTTTGCCAATCAACAGGATGGAAAGGGACGAGACGATCAAAGCCGTTGAAAACGCAACCACGTTAAGTATCGGATGATTGCGATACTCGCCCATGATCTCGCGGTTGTTCGCGAGTTTTAGGATCGCAAAAAGAATAACCGGGAGGAGCAATCCGTTGACACACTGCGTGAAGAGCAACAGCCGTATTTGCGGGATACCTGGTATCAACGCGACAACCGAGCCAACGACCAGTAGAGTTGTGAAGATGCCGAGGAAGATCGGAGCCTCGCGAAAGGAACGTGAGACGCCCTTTTCGAAGCCGAGTGCTTCACTCAGCGAGTACGCTGTGGCGAGCGGCAGAACGCCCATCGCGAGCATCGCTGCACCGAACAGCCCGATCGCGAAAAGATATGTCGCATAGCGTCCGGCAACGGGTTCCAAAGCCGCTGCCGCCGTAGCCGCCGAATCGATCTCGGTTATCCCGGCAACGTGCAGCGTTGCAGCCGTCGAAATTACTATGCATATCGCGATAAATATGGCGAACAAAGTACCGCCGATCACGTCCGCCCGTGCGGTTGGAAGGTCCTCCTTATCCAAACCTTTTTCAACTACGGAGGACTGAATGTAGACCTGCATGAACGGCGTGATGGTGGTTCCGATCATCGCTATCAGGGCAAATAGATAAAACGGATCAGTACTGACGGTCGGATGTATGAATCCGGATGCGACTTCAGCCCAGTCCGGCTCGGAAAGGAACGCAGCGATCACATAACAGAGAAAAACCAGTGACATCGCAATAAAAACGTTCTCGACACGTCTCTGCGAGCCCCTTACAACTAACCACCAGATCAATCCCGCTGCGAGCGGAATGGTTAGATAACGCGGTATGCCAAAAAGTTCAGACGCTTGGGCGATGCCGACGAATTCGGAGATGATGACCCCGGTATTTGCGACTAGGATCGCGATCATTATGAAGGTGGTCCAACGCACACCGAACTGCTCTCGGATCAGATCGGCCAGGCCCTGGCCGGTAACAATTCCCATTCGGACACACATCTCCTGGACGATCATTAGGCTGATCGCCATCGGGATGAATGCCCAAAGCATCGTGTATCCGAAGGCTGCGCCCACGGACGAGTACGTTGCTATGCCGCTGGCGTCATTGCCGGCATTTGCTGCAATAATTCCAGGTCCAAGGACGGCAAGGTAGGCGTAAATACGGTATTCAGAAAGGTTTCGGCGAGCCCGCGACGGAATTCGGCGGAGTGATTGAACATATCCAGTTTGTCTCAACCGTGCGAGGAACATTGAACTTACTGCTTCCGTCTGTCATTGTTTCTGCGAAATTGTTGTTCGGTTTCCTTTGTGGAAAAATGACTATACCTGTTTTTGCACTGCAAAAAAAGAAGAAATTTAGTATTTGAAGTTCCACTTGGCTCATCCAACGTCTTGATCGAAATCGAAATTCTGTGAAAGTTATGGTTAATAAGCAAAAAAGCTCACGATACATCGCGCTGTGTCTGGTTCTTGCCATCCTGGTTCAGTTCCAATCAGCGTCTGGGGCGGCCCGCGAGCCGGTCTATGCAAAGCACGCGATGGTCGCATCACAGCACCCGATCGCATCGAAGATCGGTATAGATGTCCTGAAGAAAGGCGGAAATGCGGTGGATGCTGCAATAGCAGTAGGCCTTGCACTGGCTGTTGTGTATCCCGAGGCTGGGAACATCGGCGGCGGCGGTTTCATGCTGATCCGAAAGCCGAATAGTGAGACAGCCGCGATCGATTATCGCGAGATGGCTCCGGGGGCCGCGCATCGGGATCTGTTCGTTGATAAGGACGGCAACTTGATCAAGGGAGAGGGTTCCTCGGATGTCGGTTATCGTGCGTCCGGTATACCGGGGACACTTGCGGGATTTGAATTGGCATTTAAGAAACACGGTTCGGGAAAAGTGAAGTGGGCCGACCTTGTTGAACCGGCTCGGGCTGTTGCGGAGAACGGATATGTGCTTACGCATCGCCTTGCGGAGCTTTTCAAAGGATATAAGGACACGCTTTCACGTTACCCCGAAAGCAAGCGTGTTTTCCTGAGGGATGGAAGGTTTTATGAGGGCGGCGAATTGTTTCGCCAGCCCGATCTTGCACGGACCCTCGGTCGCATAAAGGCTAATGGTGCGAAGGACTTTTATCAGGGTGAAACGGCGCGGATGATCGCGGCCGATATGAAGGCGAACAACGGACTTATCACGTTGGAGGATCTAAGAAAATACGTTGCAAAAGAACGTACGCCGCTGAAAGGGAATTATCGCGGGCACGAGATCATTACAATGCCGCCGCCGAGCTCAGGCGGGATCGTGATGCTGCAGGTGCTCAATATGCTCGAAGGTTTTGATATAAAGGCGATGGGAGCAAATTCTGCAGCAAAGCTTCATCTCCTGACCGAGGCCTCTCGCAGGGCCTTCGCCGACCGCGCAGAATTTATGGCAGATCCGGATTTTGCGGATGTCCCCACGTCGAAACTCATCGATAAGAATTACGCCGTTTCACGCCGAAATACGATCGATCAGACGAAAGCCGGTACGAGCGCAGCCGTAGGTCACGGGACCGTGCAAATTAGCGAGGGGACTGAAACCACACACTTCACTGTGATCGATAAAGACGGGATGGTCGTGTCGAACACCTATACGATCAACGACCTCTACGGCTCGCGCGTAACGATCAAGGGTACGGGCGTGCTGATGAACGATGAGATGGACGATTTCGCGGCGCGGCCCGGCGTTCCAAACATGTTCGGTTTGATACAGGGTGATCGAAATAAGGTCGAGGGCGGTAAACGCCCACTTTCATCAATGACGCCGACGATCGTTCTGCGGAAGGACGGGTCGGTTTGGTTCGCACTCGGCGCACGAGGTGGTCCAAGGATAATCTCCGCCGTAATGCAGTCCGTGATGAACGTTATCGACCACGATATGAACATCCACGACGCTATCGATGCACCCCGCATTCATCATCAATGGCTGCCGGACGAGATCATGTTCGAGCGAAACGGCATTTCGCCCGATACGCGAAAAATCCTTGATTCCTACGGCCACAAATTCGTCACGCGGCCGGGAAATATCGCATCTGCTACGGGAATAATGGTCACAGATACAGGCTTGCGAATGGGTGCTATAGATTCGCGCAGCGATGGCGAGGCGATCGGTTACTGATCGTCTTTTTGCAGGAGGTTTGTTGTGTTGTCGGTGACGCTGGATGGGGTTGCGAGTTCGTTCGTGTCCATCCATTTGGATGGTTGCGGTGATGAATAAAATTCGGTGCTTACAGGGGCGGCCTTGAGTCCGGGTTTTTGTTGTTTCCTTTTCAGTACTTTCTCAGTTAGGTTTTGTTCTAACGTAGCGCTCCCGGATTCTCCGGATTCGAACAGTAGTGCATACGCCATTCGGAGCACCCCGCCCACAACAGTCAGAAAAAACAGACCGGCGACGACGAACGGTTCCGAGTTCGTCGCGATCGTGATCATTGCTCCGATGGGCACAATAAGCAGAGCTGATAACAAAAGAAAAAGCCCTTGCTTTAATCCCCGCGTACGCGCGGATGACTTGGTTTGCGCCCGTCCGGGTATGACCCCTTCGTTTCGAACAACGGTTACGATCTCCGTCAGGAGCAGACCGCAACGAGAGCAGAAGCGCGTCTGTTCGGAGGCCTGCTGTTGTCCACACTTCGGGCAATGCATCTATCGATTCTCGTCTTCTTTCTGTAGGAGTTTAGTGGTGCTTTCGGTGACGCTTGGCGGCTTAGCAAACTCTCCGGTATCCGGTGCTCGCCATGCGCCGGCCTGGGGCGGCGAATAAACCTGCGCGGGCTGGCTTTGCTGCGGCGGCAGTGCACCGACCGCCTGAGCGCCGTACAAACTTTTTTGTGCGTTAGCGGCGGCGATCTCAAATGCCGCTAGGTCCTTCTTTTTCGGTGCCGGTTTTAAGAACGCGATAGAAATGATCGTTAGCATCATCGTGGAAAAGACGCCAAAGATCGCCGAAACTCCCGCGACATCCTCCGCGCCCGCAACGCCAAAGAATGCCGGGAGCATCATCACCCAGAAAATGAACCAGAGGGCGGTGAAGATCAGGCCGTTCTTGCGCGAAAACCAGGGTGCTTTGCCCTTGGCGAGTTCAGCCAACTGCGGGAGAACGCCGTTATGCGCGAGCAAATGCGGAATGAGGCCCATTTGAAAGCCGCATCGCGAACAAAACTTCGTTTCGTCTGAAACCTGCTGC
>DATFEW010000092.1:0-2688 GCA_035250805.1 Pyrinomonadaceae bacterium | reverse complement strand
TTGGGCAATTTCGCGACATATGGCTGGTTCTCGTTAAGAGAAGCAACGGCGCTGACCGCAATACTCGAGGCACGACTCGCGCCCGACGGCCGATTTCTTGGCGGAAAGATCCACTCCGGCCGCCAGGAAGGCCGCGGCGTTCCAACCCTTGATTCCACAGGCGAAGCTATAAAGAAAGTTCGGGCCCTCTCGCAGACGGACTTCGGCGCTTCTGCTCCAAAGATCGCAGACGACGGAACGATCACTCCTCAAAAGTAATTTTTTAAGGATTCAAAAGAACAAGCAAACGGTCGGCCCAGTCGGACTTAGTGTTTCGGAGGATCTCGTAGTGCACTTGCGCCATGTCCCGGTTTCCCTGTTTGAGATACGCACGGCCGAGATTGTACCGCGCCTGATCAAGGCCGGCGTCGTAAGCAACGGCGTTGTTTAGGGCGGTGATGCTGTCATCTAGCTTTCCGAGTTCATAGTAGCTTTCACCGAGCGCATTGTAGGTTTTGGCATCGGGTTTGTAGGTCTTTAGCTGATCGAATGCATTTGCCGCGTCTGCCCATTTTTTCTGCTTGAAGCTGGCCTGCCCGAGCTTTTCCAAGGCGTTTGGGAAATCCGGCTTGAGTGCTATGGCGCGCTTGTAGGCGAGTATCTCTTCGTCTGTTCGACTTAACTTGTTAAGACTCAAGCCGTATGCATATTGCGTTTCCGGGTTGCCGTCGTCCAGCTTGATCGCCTGGCGATAGGCATCGGCCGCTTCCTTGTACTGATTGAGCGCAAAACTTGACGCACCTATGTTCACATAGACCGACGCCCACTCCGGACGAAGCTTAGCCGCCTGTTTCGAAGCCTTTAGCGAATCGGAATGACGGCCAAGTACTCCGAGACTAAAACCCAATTGATACCAGGCTTCGGGATATGTGTTGTCGATCTCGGCAGCCTTTTCAAAGAAAGGCAAAGCTCGTCCGTAGTCGTCGAGCGATAACTGCGCAACTCCCTGCGAATAAAGCCGCTCGGCAGCCGCCCGCTTGTTCTTTTGAGATTCAGCGGTCAGTGATGTGAAAGTCTGAACGTCATTTACCCGAAGCTGAAAGATCCGTTCCGCAGGCACGGCAAAATTCAGGCTTTGACCCTCAGCTGCCTGCAGCGTCGCGACACCGATCACCTGGCCGTACATATTCACGACCGGTGAACCGGACGAACCCGGCGATATGGGCGCCGTGATCTGGATGATCTTCCCATATCCCGAGATCTCGCGAACAGCGGAAACTATCCCGTTCGAAACACTGCCCTCCAGGCCGAAAGGATTGCCAATGACGACGATCGACTCGCCTTCCTGCGGAACGCTGCGTGCGATCGTCAGCGGCCGAACATATTGAGCCGGAATATCCACCTGCAAAAGCGCAAGATCGCCTTCACCATCGATCGCGATCACGCCCTTTACCGGAAACTTCTTGCCGTCCAGAAGGTGAACCTCAACACGGCTCGAACGTTCAATGACGTGTCGATTTGTGATAACGCGGTCGTTGGCTGTGAAAAAGCCGGAGCCTCGCGATAGGGTATTTCCACGGGCATCAAAGGTTTCGATCGCCACCGCGGAGGGCTTGATGCGGCGGACGAGGTCAGGCAGCGGGTCTTGCGCAGCGATATTTCCCGCGAAAAACGCGAAAACCAGCAAAATCAGGAAACCGAATTTCGAGGTACTTCGAGGCATCAGCCGAAGAGAAACTACTTGGATTATATTCTTTTTCAGCCGGTGGGAACAATATTTGTCGGCGCTTCTGTGAAGTAAGAATAAAATGCTATAAGCTGAAAATCATGGCAAAAAAGATAGTTCTCGCGGCGGACCACGCTGGCTTTGAGGAGAAGGAGAAGATCAAGCAAACGCTTGAGGACCTCGGTATTGAATACATGGACATTGGCACCGCCTCATCCGATTCCGTCGATTATCCCGATTATGCAATAAAGGCGGCTCAGGCAGTTTCAAGCGGCGAATTTGATCAGGGCCTTCTTGTTTGCGGTTCGGGAACGGGAATGGCGATAGCTGCCAACAAGATCCACGGTGTCCGAGCGGCAGTCGCGTGGAATGAAGACATCGCCCGACTTGCCCGCGAACATAACGACGCCAACGTATTATCACTTGCCGCGCGCTTTAATTCGCCCGAGGAAATGGACAGGATAGTTAGGGCATGGTTTGCGGCCGATTTCGAGGGCGGACGTCATGAGAAAAGAGTTCAAAGGATCAAAGAGATCGATAAGTAAGTAATGGTCCACCAGGCTCATTTTCCAAAATTCCCTCTTAGTCAGTTTGTCGAGCTGTTCATCTATTTCGAGGGGATTGTCCATGCACACACGGTCGATCGCTTCCTGCCGAACGGCGATACCGAGATACTCATCGATCTTCACGACGGGCCGCAATACATTTACGACAACGAGAATTTGAAGGAGATACAGGCGTGCCATCACGTCTGGGCGTCAGGGGTGCGCACGGAACCCATCACGATACCCTCCGGAACGAATTCGTCTATGATGGTCATCACCTTCAAGAAAGGAATGGCAGCCCCATTTTTTCCGTTTCCAATGAACGAGATCTCAGACAGCGTCGTGGATGCCGATCTTGTCTGGGGCAGCGAGTTTGGGTTGTTACGGGAGAAGTTAGTTGAGACCAGAGACATAGTGACCCGCTTTCGGATACTTGAA
>DATFEW010000091.1:0-5518 GCA_035250805.1 Pyrinomonadaceae bacterium | reverse complement strand
AAAGATACGTTCCGCGCGCCGTACGCCTCCGACTGCATGCACGAAGCCATTTTTTCGGACAAGAATCAGTCAGGCAAAGGCGTGCATACCCTCGACATTGCAAAGCGGTTGATCGATTACGGCTTTCATCCGATGACGATCTACTTCCCGCTTGTCGTTGAAGGTGCGATGCTGATCGAACCGACCGAATCAGTGGGCCGTGCCGATCTCGATGCTTTTGTCGAAGCAATGAAGGACATCGACCGTGAAGCGCATGAAAATCCTGAGCTCGTCATAAACGCCCCGCATTCCACGCGGATCGGCCGTCTCGACGAAGCAACTGCTGCCCGAAAGCCGGTCCTTCGTTGGAAGTCAGATATGGAAGTTTCAGCAAAATCGGCGTAGTACCGAACTTCGCGATCTACATAATGGCCGCGAAATTTCTCTTTGAAATTTCGTGGCTTTTCGTTTACATTTACCGAACGATACCTAACTAGGAAAGCAATTATGTATAGGAAACTAGGAGTTTGGTTCCTGATCGGCCTGTATGCAGTGGGGTCATTTGGTTTTCCGTCGGGAGACGGCGTTACAAGGCGTATCAAGTTCGCCAAAGGAAAAAGCTCGGCGACGGTTTCGGGGGCCGTGATTCGCGGTAACCGCGACACGTACATTCTCGGCGTCCGCGGCGGGCAGTCGATGACAGTGAAAATAACTTCGCCGGAGAACAATGCAGTATTTCAGATCGAGAACCCGCATGGCGAGTATCTTGAAGGAGTCGGCGAAGGCGACGATGCCAGGGATGCAACCATAGTTCTGGATGACAGCGGCGAATACCGCATTGTCGTGGGCGGAACACGAGGGAACGCGACGTACAAATTGACCGTTTCAATCCGGTGAAGATATAGGAGCAATTTTATGTGGAAGAAGATCATTGTCGTGGTGCTGATCGTTTCTATCGTGTTGTTTGGCGCATTTTTCATTGTGGCTTATACGACACCAACGGCGTACACGGTGGAAAAGGAGGTTACGATCAACAAACCGAAGGCGGAAACCTTCGCCTACTTGAAAATGCTGAAGAACAGCAGCGAATGGACTCCTTGGCCAAGACGTGATCCGGCAATGAAGACTGAATATCGCGGCACCGACGGGCAGCCGGGCTTCGTGTCTTCGTGGAAAGGAACGACCAGCGAAACAGGTGAAGGTGAGCAGGAAATAAAAAGGGTCGTTGAGGGGGAGCGGATCGACACCGAGATCCGGTTCAAGGAGCCGTGGGAATCAAAGGCGGATGCTTATATTTCCACCGAATCAACCGGTGAAAATCAGACGAAGGTAAAGTGGGGGCTAAAAGGCGAATTCCCGAGACCGATGAACGTGTTCCTTCTCTTTATGGACATGGATCAAGCTATCGGAAAAGATCTTTCAGAGGGTCTTACCAATCTTAAAACCATAATGGAATCCAAGTAACACGGTCTAAAGACCCCACTTTCGAAGTATTGCATACACGTTTTTTTAGGTATATAATCCGGCCATAACGTAATATCGCCCTTAGGAGGATTGTTATGGTCTTCCCGAAACGCAAACAAATTATCCCGTTGTTAGCTGGCCTGTTCTGTTTATTGGGACTGTTCGGCGCTACTTCGAATCAAGCTTCCTCGTCCGTAGGTGCAGTGCCTGCGCCCACGCCTCCCGAAAAAGCCGTGTTTTCAACCTATAAAGGGGTCGGCCTTGGAATGAAGGCTGACGAAGCTCGTAAAATACTCGGCTCACCAAAAGACAAATCCGAGGCGCAGGATTTCTACGTGCTTTCCGACAACGAAACTGCCCAGATCTATTACGAGTCGGGCGCGGTCACTGCGATCTCAATTGATTATAGCGGCGACCTGAAGAATGCCCCTTCATGTAAACAAGTACTAGGCGAAGAAGTGCCGCCAAAACCCGACGGAGGGATCTATAAGCTGGTTCGGTTTCCAAAGGCAGGTTTCTGGGTTTCTTTTAGCAAAACTGCGGGAACCAACCCGATCGTCTCAATTACGATTCAAAAATTATAGTCTCTGTCTCTCCCATCAGTACTGCATTTGTCAGGCCTTTCTATATCTAATAGAATTCATCTCGATAGCCATCCCTAACTTTCTCGCGGCATAAATATGACCAAGATCGGGATTCCAAAAGAGATCCATCCGGGCGAAAAGCGTGTCGCCGCGACACCGCAGACAATACTTAAGCTGAAGAAGCTCGGTTTTGCCGTTGCGGTCCAGTCCGGTGCCGGCGACGCGATCAACTGCCCGGATGCAGAATACCAGGAAGCCGGCGCCTCTGTTATCGCTAACGCCAACGAACTTTGGGCCTCGTCCGACGTCGTGATGAAAGTACGGCCGCCCGAAGACGGCGAGACCGATCTGATCCGAGACGGCGGATGGCTCGTCGGGTTTGTGTGGCCGGGGCAGAACCGCGAGATCGTCGATCGACTTGCAAAAAAGAACGCCACCGTGTTCGCGATGGACAGCATTCCGCGGATAACGCGTGCTCAAAAAATGGACACGCTCTCAGCGATGGCGAACATCGCTGGGTACCGCGCGGTCATCGAAGCCGCGAGCCACTTCCCTAGATTTTTCACCGGACAGATAACCGCTGCCGGTCGGGTCGACCCGGCAAAGGTGCTTGTGATCGGCGCAGGGGTCGCCGGCCTTTCGGCAATTGGGGCGGCCCGGGGTCTGGGTGCCATCGTCCGCGCATTCGATCCGCGGTCGGCGACAAAGGACCAGGTCGCCTCGATGGGAGCCGAATTCCTGGAACTCGACGTGAAAGAAGAAGGTGAGGGTAAAGGCGGCTATGCAAAGGAAATGTCCGACGCCTTCCTGAAAGCCGAGATGGCTCTCTTCGCGCAGCAGGCGATGCAGGTCGATATTATCGTCACGACGGCGCTCATTCCAGGTAAACCCGCACCGAAATTAATCACGACGGGAATGGTCGAATCGATGAAGCCCGGATCCGTTATCGTCGACCTCGCCGCCGAACAGGGCGGCAACTGCGCACTGACCGAACCCGGCCGCGTTGTTCATCACAAGGGCGTCACCATAATCGGCTACACGGACCTCCCAAGCAGGATGGCGTCGATGTCGAGCCAACTTTACGGAGCGACAGTTACCGCCCTGCTTGAAGATCTTCGCGACGACAACGGCGAGCTACACGTAGATCTGGAAGATGAGGTCGTACGCGGTGCGATCGTTCTGCATGATGGAAAAATGATGTGGCCGCCGCCGCAGCCCCCAGCACCTCCTGAGCCCGGCGTTCCAACAAAGAGTACGGCGTCAGTCGCCACATCAGCAGGCCCGACGGCTTCGGGACAAGAGGACAAAGGGATCAACCCGCTGTTTCTTGTTGTAATCGGAATCGTCCTTTTAGCGCTCGGATTCTTTGTTCCGACCGAACAAGCGGCAGCGAAGGGCAGCCTGCTCAGCCACCTGACAGTTTTTATTCTCGCGGTATTCGTCGGATTTCAGGTGGTCTGGAACGTTAAACCTGCACTTCACACACCGCTTATGAGCGTCACGAACGCCATCAGCGGTATCATCCTGGTCGGTGGAATGCTGCAGCTTTCGGGCGAGCTTAATATCACCACTATCCTCGGCGCCGTCGCCGTCTTCATCGCCGCCATCAACATCGCCGGCGGGTTTTTGGTGACGAATCGGATGTTGGCAATGTTTAGGAAATGAGAAGATCGATACCATTTCGAACTAGTTCCGTCTCGGCTTTCGCAGTGGCTGTATTCGTGATCGCACAATCAGGCAACATTTCCGCTCAGACATCAAGGGCCACGCGAACAAGTTTCGAAGCGAAAGAACTTCTTCTTAATAACGACGGCTCAATTGTCGTTGTGGGCTCAGGATACTTTGGTGCGTCGAAATCCGACATCGTGATCGTCCGGCTCCGTCCCGACGGGGCTATTGATAACGCTTTTGGTAAGAACGGGTTTGCGTTCAGCGATATAGCGAACGACAGTTCCGACGTTGCAGAAGCTGCGTCTCTTCAACCGGACGGGAAAATATTAGTTGGAGGTTGGATCGCATCTGGAAAGGAAATGCCTGCCGGATTCTCGAATAACGATCTACTTCTGCTTCGATACAACTCTGATGGCAGCATTGACAAGTCCTTTGGCTCAAACGGAAAGGTTGTTACATCATTTTCCGCTGATACCAGCGAATGGTTAAGAGCAATAAGCATTCAGCCGGACGGTAAGATCGTTGCGGCGGCAACGGTGCATGACGGCAGCTCGAATGACTTTGCGGTCGTCCGATTCAATCCAGACGGCAGTTTGGATACGCGCTTTGGGCTTAATGGAAAGGTCAAAACGGTGGTCAGCAGACTCGGCGACCTTGTCCGTTCGGTTGCCTTGGGCCAGGACGGAAAGATCCTGGTCGCCGGTGAAACGACCACTGAACGTCGTACCGACGTTGCGATCGTTCGCTATAACGGGGACGGGTTCCTAGATAAGACGTTTAATGGCTCCGGCATCTTGACGCTGGGCGTGGGCAAAAATATCGACATTGGGATTTGGGTCGCAGGTATGGCTGACGCCGGGTTGGCGATCGGAATTCGTTCGTGGGGAGTGATGACGGGCGATATCGGTCAGTCCGTCAGTTCAGGTGACAGCGTCGCTGTCGTGCGATTGACCGCCGACGGCCGAATGGATGAAAGCTTCGGAAAAAACGGTATAGCCTCTGAGATGATTAAAGCCCGCACGCGTGTCTGGGCCGAAGACGGGGCTGTCGCGGAAAATGGCTTGATCGTGATCGCCGGAAATGTGTACAACGGCTATACGGTGCCTACGAATCTGGTCATGGCAAGATTCCGGAAAACGGGAGCTCTTGACACTTCGTTCGGCAATGGCGGAAAGGTAATAACAAATCCGGGGCCAGGCGCGATCGTGGGAAACGCCTTAACACTCCAGAAGGATGGGAAGATCCTCGTCGCCGGCAGCACTGCAGGTCCAACCGGCACCGTTTTCGCTGTCGCCAGGTTCGCTGAGAACGGAACCCCTGATCCGACATTTGGTAAAGCCGGAAAAGCGACGTTGGCCCCGAGCCCTTCCTTGGTGGCCAAATAAATTGGCAATCGTTCCTGACGTCTTCTCGATATTGAATGCAAACAAGCCTAATCACCATCGCATACATCGCCGCGAGTGCGTTGTTTATCCTGAGCCTAGGGGGTCTGTCGAAGCAGGAGACGGCGCGGCGTGGGAATTGGTACGGCATCATCGGTATGGTGATCGCGCTCGTGGCGACAGCGGCGGCGATGAATCCCGCGGGCTGGCCGATACTTCTGGCGGCGCTGATTCCCGGCCTGCTGATAGGCGCGCTCGTGGCTTCGCGTGTGCAGATGACAGCGATGCCGCAGCTCGTTGCGATCCTGCATAGTTTTGTGGGACTGGCGGCGGTGCTTGTTGGATTTGCAACTTATCTCGGCCCGCACGAGCAGATGACTGAGGCGGAGATGAACATCCACCTCGTCGAAATCTTTATCGGTGTTTGCATCGGTGCCG
>DATFEW010000082.1:0-6494 GCA_035250805.1 Pyrinomonadaceae bacterium | reverse complement strand
ATTCCAGAGTCCCTCGGCTTTCGCCTTGATCTTCAATTCTTCGATCAACACGAGGGGCCGCCACCGGTCCTCGCTGTTGATCTCTGTTTGATAACGCTGCTCGTTCGGGTAGACATACTCGTCCATAAACGCGGCGAGCTTTTCTTGCATTTCGAGAGTTTTTGTAGAATGTTCGAAGTCCATAGCAGGCCAAAATTTGAGCCACAGATTAGCACAAAAATAGCTGCCAGCTATTAGCTGTTCACTATTAGATAGTTTTTCATGACCGATCCGGACACGCATGTGATACGAAAAGGTGAAGAGTTGAATGTCGACACTCTTAGCAATTATTTAAGGGAACGGCTGGGAACAACCGACAACACTTTCGAAATAGAGCAATTCCCCGCCGGCAGCTCAAACCTTACGTATCTGGTTCGCTTAGATTCTCAGGAATTCGTCCTTCGTCGGCCGCCGTTCGGAAACACGGTTAAGACAGCCCACGACATGCGGCGAGAATTTGAGGTCTTGTCAAAACTTTCGAAGGTATATCCGCCCGCTCCGAAGCCGTTGCTGTTTTGTGAAGACGAATCTGTGATCGGATCTGAGTTCTATTTGATGGAGCGGCGAAACGGCCTCATTATTCGAGGCACGTCACCTGACGAACTGGAACGGTCCTCCGAATTACAGCGATCAGTCTGTCGCAGCTTTATTCAAAACCTCGCCGATCTTCACTCCCTCGATTACCACGCCGCCGAGCTGGGTGAGCTCGGCAAACCGAACGGCTACAACCGCCGGCAGGTCGAAGGCTGGACGAAGCGATACTTCGCCGCAAAGACGCATGAGCACAACGAACTTGAATCCGCTATTACGTGGCTGAACGATAATATTCCGACTGAATCTGGAGCGTCGCTAGTTCACAACGATTACAAATTCGACAACATCATGCTCGACCCGAACGATCTAACACGCATCACCGCCGTACTCGATTGGGAGATGGTAACTATAGGAGATCCGTTGATGGACCTGGGCACGTCACTCGGTTATTGGATGTCGCGTGAAGCAGGCGAAGAAATGCTCAACATGCCTTTTAACCCTCGCATCCTGATGGAAAATATCTCGCGACAGCAACTTGTTGATATGTACGCCGACGCGACTGGCCGTGATACGTCGAACATTCTTTTCTATTACGTCTTCGGCACGCTCAAGATCGCGGTCATTGCACAGCAGATCTATACGAGATATGTAAAGGGATTTACCAAGGATAAGCGATTTGCGAACTTTGATACGTTCGTCTCGGCTTTGGGACGGATTGCAGCAAAAGGCCTACAACCAGGTCAGATCTAGCTTTCGGCGGTTCTATCTCGCCAACTCTGAGGCGGGCCGCCGGCATCTACCCGCTTCATCGTGATCGCGCCCGGGGATGGACAAACAAGAGCGCAGAGGTTGCAGCCGACGCATTCTTCTTCGACGACAAACGGGTATCGCTTTCCGTCAACTTCTTCGAAAGTAAAGCTTTGATGCGCGCCGTCTTCGCAGGCTACATAACAAAGATTGCAACGAATGCAATACTCTTTGTTGACGTGTGCCTTGACGTCGTAGTTGAGGTCTAGATTGCCCCAATCGGTCACGCGGTTTACAGATTTGCCGATGATCTCGTTCACCGATTCAAATCCTTTTTCTTCGAGATAATTGTTGAGCCCGTCGATCATATCCTCAACAATGCGGTAACCGTAGTGCATAACGGCGGTACAGACTTGCACGTTGCCTGCGCCAAGGAGCATGAATTCCACCGCGTCTCGCCAGGTGTTGATGCCGCCGATGCCGCTGATTGGAATTTTGAATTCGTCATCGCGTGCAAGCTCCGAGACCATATTGAGTGCGATCGGTTTGACGGCCGGGCCGCAATAGCCGCCGTGTGCCGCCATTCCGTTGACATTCGGAACCGGGACCATCGTGTCCACGTCAACGCCCATGATCGAGTTGATCGTATTGATCAGCGAAACGGCGTCCGCACCGCCATTCTGCGCGGCTTTCCCGGGGGGGACGATGTTCGTCACATTGGGCGTAAGTTTGACGATCACCGGAAGGTCGCTAACTTCCTTTACCCATTCGGTGACCATGCACGTGTACTCAGGTACCTGGCCCATCGCAGCGCCCATTCCCCGTTCACTCATTCCGTGGGGACAGCCAAAATTGAGCTCAAACCCGTCGGCTCCGGTATCTTGGCAGCGCTTTACGATCTCATGCCATGCCTCGCGTTTTGATTCGACCATCAGGGAGATGATTACGGCGTGATTCGGATATTTTTTCTTGCACTCGGCTATCTCTTTGAGGTTGACCTCGAGCGGCCGATCGGTGATCAGCTCGATATTGTTCAACCCGATCATTCGGAGCCCCCCGTGGTCTATCGACGCCAGCCGGGACGAGACATTCACGATGGGCTCGCCTAGCGTCTTCCAAACCGCTCCGCCCCAGCCCGCGTCAAACGCACGCTCAACCATCGAACCCATGTTCGTCGGCGGCGCCGAGGCGAGCCAAAAAGGATTAGGGGATTTGATCCCGGCAAAATTGGTACTGAGGTCTGCCATACTTATGTCTAGCAGCAGGTTAACGCAGATGTCGCCGATAAGAAAGACCTACGCAAGGTGGCTCCTGTTCGTGTCACCGGCAAACTTTACCGATTCTCCTGAAAGCGCTTTGTGAATACCCTGTGCAGCGAGCTTTCCCATTTGTGCAGCATCGACCGCTTCGCCGCCGCCGTTCGCGCAATCTCCTCCGGAGAAGATCTTCGAATCTGAGGTCTGCATTTGATCGTTAACGACGACGCGGCCTTTGTCGTCCACATCAACACCGGCGACCTTTTCAAAAAAGCTTCTCCTCTTTTGTTGACCGACAGCTTTAATGACCATGTCGCACGGAATCTCGAACAGTTCCATAGAGCCGTCCGTCTTCTCACACCGCAAACCCGCAACGAGCGAGTTGCCTTCATCCGCGAGAATCCCTATCGGCGCGGCCTGCCACACGAAGTGAATGCCGTCCTTGCGTGCCAATTCCATTTCGTAATCGTACGCGGGGGCGTCCTTTTCGGTGCGGCGATAGACCATGATCACTTTTTCCGCGCCGAGGCGTTTGGCCTGCGTTACGGCATCCACCGCGGTGTTGCCGGCACCGATGACCGCAACGACGCGGCCTAGCGGTACCGATCTCCAGTCACGGGTTTTCACATATTCGATGAAATCCAGAGCGTCATACACACCTTCAAGATCTTCGCCCGGAATGTTGAGTTTGTTCGTTTCGCCGAGACCCACTCCAAGAAAGACCGCGTCGTGCCACTCACGCAGCAGAGCCATGCTTACCTTGTTCAGTTCCCCCAGTTCTTCAGTTTCCTCATCACCGCCTGTGATGCAAGTATTCAGAATGAACTTAACACCCATCTTTGCTATGTGATCGACCTCACTCAATGAAACGCTTTGCGGCATTTTGTATTCGGCCATGCCGTATGTGTCGAGGCCACCCGCAAGCGGTCTCTTTTCGTAAATAGTGACATCGTAACCAAGTCGCACCAGGTAAGCTGCACACGATAGCCCGGCGGGACCGGAACCCACGATACCGACCGATTTTCCGTTGGACTCTCCTTTTGTAAAGATCTGTTTATCGCTTGCAAGCGCGTGATCGGTCGCGTAGCGCTGAAGCCGGCCGATCTCGATCGGTTTTTGCAAAAGAGTTTTTTCGACACAGGCGCCTTCACATAAGACTTCCACCGGGCAAACACGCGCGCAAGTTGCACCGATAGGGTTTGCGTCAAAGATCACACGCGCTGAGCCGATCAGATTTCCGCTCGCGATCTTCTTAATGAACGATGGGACGTCGATGTGGGTCGGGCACGCATGCATGCACGGCGCATCGTAGCAGTAAAGACAACGGTTCGCTTCGACCATAGCTTCGGCCGACGTCATCGCCGGATTGATCTCAGCGAAATTCTGTTCAATCTGTTCCGTGGTCAATGGCGTCATCGAAGTCGTTCTGGACTACCGTGTGATCCCGGGCTGGAGCTGCTCTGCCTTTTGAAGGTCTGCTGCGGCCGCTTTTACGTTACCCATTTGCTTGTAAACAAGCCCGCGAACTTTGTAAGCGCTGGCGTAGTCGGGCCGAAGGCTTATCGCTTTTGTAAGATCGGCGATGGCGAGCGCATGTTTTCCCGTCATTCCATACAAAAGACCGCGATTATGGTACGTGACCGAAAGATTCTTCGGAGCATTTGGCGTGTTTCCTTCAAGCTGGATCACCTTGCTGTAGTCGGCTATCGCCTCGACGTTTTTATTCAACTGCATATGCGCCCGACCGCGGCCGAAGTAATACTCGGCGCCTCCGGGATCGACGCCCAGGGCCTTCGTAAACTGTGCCGCGGATCCCGCGAAATCTTTTGCCGCATATTTCACTTCGCCGTTTCGGCTGTATTCGATAACGGCAATGAATTTCGGGGCAAGGTCATGAATTTCGAACAACTCAGCTTTTACCTGATCGTAGGGCGCTTTCTGGTCGATCAGCTGTAAGAGTTTCGCCGTCATTCCATTTAAATATTTGGCATTTGCGGACCTGCTGCGGATCACGCCCGCGATGGTGTTTGCTGTCGATTCGCCGGGGCCGTACAGGATCAACAGCATATTCGATTTCAGCGCGATTTCGAAGATTGCGGCGTGTTCGGGCCCGTGATTTTTGGCTAAGACCGATCCGATAGGGTTGCCGGTGGTGTTGATAAGATAATGCATCACCGCGGCGGAATCTTTTACACGATCGCCCACTTTAGCCGGTAGCGGTGGAAGCTTCAGCCCGAACACAGCCGCGGCCGAAGATGCCGACGCGAACTGACGGCCAACCAAAGCAGCGTCGCTGGTCTGCGAATGCAAAGTGCCGGCAAGGGCAAGCTTGCTTCCCAACACCCAGGCCTGACTCATTTTTGAATCGGTAGTGGCTTGTGCTCCGGCAGACAGCACGAGCAAGATCAGACAAACTGATACGAAAAGTAAATATCGTCGCATAGGATCTCCTCCATCGATCGAACTCTATGGTATCGAAAAAATGGTCATGCCGGTCGGGCCCGTTTGATCCCGAAAATAAGTGCTCCGATCCCTCCCAGGGCCAAGAAAAAACCCAATACGCCAGCTACGCCACCCACAACGGTAAAAACCGTCTTCTGAGTCTTAATTTCATTGCATTTCGTCTGAGAAAGATAAGCTGTTCGCTTCGCCGCCTCGTAGGCAGGAGTTAGAGTAGCCTCTTCCGGGGTTCCTTTTACAGCCTGCATTTCCTTTTCAGCCTGGTCTACCTTCTCCTTATCAAACTCGGCAAACGTGCACTCGAGATTTCCGGCGGGATTCATAAAGAAAAACAAACTGGCGCCAAAACCCACAACCATTAGAAATAATCCGAGAAACAGCAGCAGTATCCCAATAATTTTCACGATCGACTCCTTTTTGGAAATTTAGACATAGAAAAATTGGATATCGAACACATTAATCCGCGACGATCTGCCCGTACGCATCCGGGCGTCGGTCGCGGAAGAACTGCCACGTGTTTCGCACTTCGCGTATCTTGTCCATATCGAGGTCGGCGACGATAAGTTGGTCCTGATCACGCGTGCCCTCGGCGAGAATCTGCCCGCGCGGATCGCAAAAATAGCTCTGTCCGTAAAACTCGCCGATGTTCCAGGGCGCCTCGGTGCCGACACGGTTGATGGCGCCTACGAAATATCCGTTTGCGACCGCGTGGGCCGGCTGCTCGAGCTTCCACAGATACTCGCTCAAACCCGCGACGGTTGCAGATGGATTAAAGATGATCTCGGCGCCGTTCAATCCCAGACATCTTGCACCTTCCGGAAAGTGCCGATCGTAGCAGATGTATACGCCGATGCGAGCGAATGCCGTATCAAAACACGGATAGCCAAGGTTCCCCGGACGGAAATAGAACTTTTCCCAAAAGCCCGGAGCGACGTGCGGAATGTGCGTCTTTCGATATTTGCCGAGGTACTTTCCGTCGGCGTCGATCACGGCGGCCGAATTGTAGTAAACCCCTGTCTGCTCTTCTTCGTAGATCGGGACGATCAGGACCATTCCATGCTGCTTCGCGACGTCCTGCATCAGCTTTACCGTCGGGCCATCGGGGATCTTTTCAACTGCCTCGTACCATCGCGTCTCCTGTTCGGCGCAAAAGTACGGCGTGGTGAAGATCTCCTGAAAGCAAAGCATCTGCACGCTCTGTTTCGCGGCATCCTCAACGAACTTCATTTGGTTGTCGAGGTTAGCTTTCTTTATCTGCTCGATCGGAGCATCCGTCCCTGCGACATTATGTGCCTGGATCAGACCGCACTTAATTATTCTCTCCATAAGACAATTTAACCACAGAGACACAGAGACACAGAGAGGCAAAGGACTGATTTGGCACAATCAAATTTCCGTCTCTGTGTCTCTGTGACTCAGTGGTGGAACAATTTTCATTAAGCCCCAATGTACAACGAA
>DATFEW010000058.1:0-5247 GCA_035250805.1 Pyrinomonadaceae bacterium | reverse complement strand
TGGGGTGATCTGTAAGAGGTTATCCGCATTTAGAATCGCTATCCCACCTTCACCACCTAAAGTACTATCGATCACAATTGGCAGTTTTGTCCCCACGCTCAGCGTTGTACAAAGACCATCGAGAACTGTCGAGAACGGCCGGGATTTTACCGAAATAACACCGTTCTGCTGCAATGCGGTCATCTGAACGTTGAAATCGAAAGTGCCGATAATCGTCGAGAAGTCAAAAAGGGTTCCGACGCCGAGCGTGTCGCCTAAGACACCGCCGCTTGTACGGCTACTTCCGTTACCTCCCCTTATGCTCGACTGCACGCCGATATCCCGCAACAGATCCTGATTCGCCGAATACACAAGCGCCTTAATTACCACTTGAAACGGCGGACGGTCTGCCCTTGCAATTATTTGATCTATGAGCTCATGCTCTTCGTCACTTGCCCGGATGACGAGAATGTTTCTGCCTGGTACCTGTGTCACGAAACGATTCGTTCGAATCTCCTCAGTTTCGCTATTGCTCGCGCCAACGCTTGATCCGCCTCCAACCATCGGCCTAATCCCGAGGATCTTCTCGATCTCAAGTATGAGTTTATCGAAACGATTGTTTCCCAATTGCCCGGCAGTTTGACCGCTCTGGCCGCCCCCGCCCCCGCTGCTTCCGCCGTTCGAAATACCGCCGGATTGCGATCCGCCTCCGCCACAACCGCCCTGGCCGCCATTCTGTCCACCTTGACTGCGATTCGCGAGATCAACGGTGCCGCCCGACGTCCGCTGGAAATACTTTAGTTTGACGAATTTTGTGGTAACAGCGCCTTCGTCTTGTAGACTTGGCAGGTCTCTATTCAGCACGAGTTCGATCGTGGTGGAGTTAATGCACCTAGCCCTGACTCCGGAAACAAAGAGCTGTGACTTAAGGAGAATATTCCATGGAATGCTCCCCGCCTTTACGTTTAGGGGTATCTTGCCCACGTTCTGTCCGATAATAAAATTGATGCCGAATCGAGCATTCAACTGGTTCAAAAGGTCTTCAAGCTTTAGTTCAACGGTCTGAGAAAAACGGATCGGCTCGCCGATAAAAGTTGGATCGCAATAGCCAGCCATCTGTTTCGGGGTTCCCGAAATCGGCAGGGCCGAGGAAGTCGATGCATTGAACGGTTTCGCATGAATCGGTTTCGGGTTGAAAGGCTTGAGCATTTCGGTTGAAAAGCCGATTTGCCCGGTAATAAGGACTGGGCTCGGTGCGGTCGGGAGCTTCGCGTTCTCCAATTCTGAACGCCGCATACTAAGGTCGTTCGAAAAGGAATCAGCCGATGGTCCTCTATTCGAAGCGACAAACATATCGGCCACAGACCCACTCGACTGCGGTGCTGCGGTGCCAAGAGGCCTTAGCATCGCTTGTGAGAAAGCCGTTTGCCCACCAATGAGTACGGTAACGGGCCTGAGGGCCGTCGCTGCCGCTGCAGTTCGTGCATCGTTCGCAACGATCGAATTCGGCACCACGACCGGCACAACTGACAGGGAATTGGTCGCGAGACGAGGAAATATCGTCAGATCAATCGCGCTCGGTCCTTCAAGGATGTGGACCGATGGGAACAAAGGCATTATCCCAACCGCAATCGGCCGAGGTTCCGCGGTAAGACGAGGGAATACTTTCAGATCAATCGCGCTCGGTCCTTCAAGGATCGGGGACGATGCGACCCAAGGCATTACCTTAACCGGCATCTGTCTCGGTTCCATGGCGAGACGAGGAAATACTCCTAGATCAATCCCGTGCGGTCCTTCAAGGATCGGCGACGATGCGACCGAAGGCATTACCCTAACCGGCACCTGTCGCGGTTCCGTGGCGAGACGAGGAGATACTCTCAGATCAATCGTGCTCGTACCTTCAAGAATCGGGGACGATGTGCGAGGCGCCATTATTGCAAATATCGGTTGCGACTTGGATTCGTTCTTGACCGGGACCAAGCTTACGACCTGAGCCTCAGCTTTTGTGGCCGAAACAGTCTCCTCGCTAAACCACTGGAAGCTCGATAACACCGGCCGATCGGGTTGTGACGGCACCTTACGATTTACAATCGTTCCGAAAAGCGACGGACGGGCGGCTTTCAGTGCCGGGAACGAGGGCGCCCGGGATTGAAAAACCGGTTCCGAGCCGGCTGCGGTGAGAACCCCAACCTCTGATGGCGGCGCGAGCCTTTCTCGGGAATATATCTTCGTCTTCCCCGATGAAAAGCTGACCTTCTCGACCATCGGAGATGAAAGATCAAGCCAGTCGCTTGTGAACAATACCGCTTGGTAAGGGATTTGTTTTCCTGTTTCTTGAACCGACTTATCTATTTCGGACTTGATCTCAAGTTCCTGCGTGAATGCGATCGGCTTCTGGCTTTCTGCGGCCACCGGAACCTGTTCGGGTAAAACGCTTGCAGCCGGGGAGTCGGCCGGATTGACGGTTGCTACAACCTGATCCGACGTCGGAACTTCACTAGGTTTGTCGAAATGGGAAACTTCATTTACGGCAACAGGCGGTTGAAGTTCGGCTTGCTGCTTTTGACCGCTCCGTCCGACAGCCAGTATCGGAGCCGAGACGGGAAGTAGATCGTTGGCAAGTACACCAAACGTCGCGAACCCGGCAAACAAACCCAAAATGATTTTTTTTATCGCCTTCTTACCCATACGCAAACCCCTCATCCAACAAAATCTTTTGTTTCTTTTTCTGCAATCGGTCAAATTAACCGGCATTTCTAACGGATCGTGCCCAGGAACGCATCCGGACTGTCCGGCCATAATCGTTGAAACTAAACACGACGCCTTCCGGCCTGAGGTCGCTGAGCCAGCCATCGAAGAACAATGTTCCAACCGGAAAACTAATTGTCTTTCCAACGGCTTCGGAATAAAACATCACTTCCTGATTGCCGCTCCCGCCGTCAACTATTCCAACGGGCAGAAGATCCTCGATCGCGAATAGCCGTGGATCAAGCGGCGCGCCGTTCATACCGAATCGGTCGATCCATTCGCTGTAGCGCTGTCTAGTGCTTTCCACGGGCGACTGAGGCGGTGCGACGGCAGCGGCGTTCGGTGCGGTGCCTCCTGACGCTGGTGTCGTACTCTGCGCCGATGAGCCGCCACTTTGCGATCCAGTTGTCGAGGCGGACGTCTGGGTCATAGTCGATCCAGAGGTATTAGCGACGGTGGCGCTAAGGCCTCCGCGATCGGAGAATGGATCTTTAACGTCCGAGAGGTCCGGATTTTCTTCCAACACAAGGACCTTAGAGAGTTCAGATGCTAAGTTCTGATCGATCACGACCGGCGCCACTTGTCCGCCGGATTGTTCCGTGGCCGCGGATCGTTCGACGAGTGCAGCAAATACGTCATAGGCGATGAACAGCATCAAGACGGTTGCAAAAGCAATAGTAAAAATGCCAGCTACCTTGTGCCAGAGCCGCGCAGATCGTGGAACACTCTCGACTTTTATAATTTGTTTCGGATTGATCATTTATCCTCGCTGCCTGTAACCAAAGCCAGGTCCTTCGGAAGACCAGGCATCTCCGCCGGCGGCGGTGCATGAAATGCTACGAGCGTGAATCCGGCCGAAACCGCCTTCTTTAACGAAACGATCGAATAGTCACGCACTAGCAATATCCTCGGCATTCGCGAAATATCGCCAAAAAATCGAACGACATCCGGATATGCTCCTGTCACTACCGCTGGAATCTCGCGCTCATAGAGTTTCGCACCCCGTGGTGATTTGGCCGATTGCTTCACTGCCTGGAGCCCCGTAAGCGTCACATTATTTCGTTGAGCGGCCGCTTCGACGTGCGCCAGTACGTCGGCGACCTCAGTTTCCTCGGGAAGAAGCGGCTTTGCGTCGTCAAACAAATCCGCGACTTTCTTAAACTGAGCCCGAAAATACGCCTCGCCCGCCAACATAGCTTCGGTCTTCTCGTTTTCCTGTTCCTTTAGGACGATGCGTTGGCGTTCGGCACGATTCGACGCAACCCATCCCTCAAGAACATACGTGTACAAAAGGTACCCGACCCCGAGGGATACTACTGTCGAAACAAGAAGTGTGACCACTGGTCCGCGACGCACAGATTCACGATATATAGTGTCGCCGACTCCCTGTAAACCGCTTGTTTTTCGTTTTCGATTCATCTCAATTACGTTATGCCTGAGGCTTCGCTGGTGCGGCGGCAGGCGGTTTCGCTCCGGGCCCAGGCTTTATAGCAGGCTTAGGATTAAATTCGGCCACCGGTAAATAGTTCCCCTTAATACTCCAAATCACGACACCTGGTGCAACGGCATTGTTGCTGCCGAGGGTCGATCCGGCGATAGTAGGCAATTTCACCTGTGCTTGGGCGCCCGAAGGCAACCCTATTTCCTGAACTTCATAGGCCAAATTGCTGAAGAGCCTCGATCCGCTTTCGGGGCCGCCCGCGAATTCCATCGCCTTCAGAAAGGATGCAACCGCGTCCTTGTTCCGAGCCAGGCCTTTCATTTCTAAATCTCCGGTAGGAGTTAGCTTGAGATCGGACACAAAGAAGGCCGGGTCAACGGCAAATGGGTAATTTGAATTAAGTTGATAAAGAAGACCGATTCCTACTGGCTGCTGACGCCGCAACTGGCTCACTTCGCGGATAAACTCCTGGTACCATTTTAGGTTTGCCTCATAAGACTTTCGGCGATCAACCGCCGGTTTGAGTTCTTGCGCTTTAGCATCAGCTTGGGACTCTCGCACAGCAAGAAAAAAACCAGAGACGATAAGACTCGCCACAAGAGCAAAGAGTATTGCTCCTACGACTACCGGCGGCCCCAACATTGTCATCACGACGCGATTGCGGCGGCCTTGCAGTCTGACCTCCTCCTCCTGACGGCGTCCGATCTCCTCCGTATTTGCCAAAAACAGTAGGTCACGGGCTAGATTTACCGGTGGAACGTTCTCGGCGCCCAAAACAGACTGCGAATTGAATGAATAGGATCCCAAAAGCAGTCCGCCGGCAATTGCTTCATCGGCGCTAACGCTCAGCCCCGCGTATGTTAATCCCGTCCTAGTTGCAAATTCGGCCGCTATAGGCGCGATCGATTGCGCGAGTCCAGATTCGGCTCCCCAAATAATCTGAGAGTAGTTTGACAACTGGAGACTCTCGAGCTTCTCGGGGGACATATGGAGCAAGAGCTGATCGAAGGCCTTCCTTATATACTCCTCAGTTGTCCTGGCGTTCGTGTTGACTTCGCCCTCGGGCCGCTGATAGCTGA
>DATFEW010000017.1:0-2185 GCA_035250805.1 Pyrinomonadaceae bacterium | reverse complement strand
GCAGCTGTGTGCCGTCGAGCGACCTGATCACCTCAAACCCATTCTTTTCCGGCATCTGAATATCAAGAAAAACGAGGTCGGGCTGTTCGCTCCGGATCGCTTTAACAGCATCTTCACCGTTGCCGCACTCCCCGATGACGGCAATGTCTTTCTCGTCACGCAGAAATCGCTTCACGCGTTCGCGTGCCAACGGTTCATCGTCAACAATCAGGGTTCGGATCTTCACACCGGACAATTTATCTCTTTGAACGGGATCTCCAGGTCCACCCGGACGCCGCCCTCGCCGACCGCGGCGATCTCAAACTTGTGTCCCTCCCCGTAGAGGTGCTTTAACCGCCGCCGTGTATTAGACAGGCCGACTCCTTCGGAAAGGGTGCTCGTGTCGCCGAATGGGAGGCCGAGCCCGTTGTCTGCCACCGTGATCTCCAGATGGCCGTTGTTTCGCTCGGCCGCAATAGCGATCCGGCCGCCGGTTGCCCGCGGACTGATGCCGTGCTTGATCGCGTTTTCCACCAGCGGTTGGAGGATCATGTTTGGCACGCACGCGTCGAGTGTCTCGGGCGCTATCGTCATTTCGACCTTGAGCCGGTCGTGAAAACGCATCTGCTCGATCTCGATGTATTTATTCAGAAACTCGAGTTCCTGTTTGAGGGCCACTTCCTGCACCTCAAGATTTTCAAATGACATCCTGAGAAGGTCGCTCAGATCGGTGAGCATTCGGTCCGCAGCGTCCGGATCGCGATGGATCAGTTCTGAGATCGCATTAAGAGTATTAAAGAGAAAATGCGGGTGAAGCTGCATCTTCAATACCTGAAGCCGGGATTGCGCCAGGCGAGCTTCGAGCTTTGAGGTCTGCAGCTCGCGTTCACGATATTTCTGGTAGTAGTTGTATACCGACCAGATGCCGACGACGCCCCAGTAGATCAACTGGCTCAAATGCAGGTTGAAGGAGACGAAAAACTTATACGCTTCCCAAAAATTCGGGAAGGTTAATCCGGGCGGATAGCCGAGCCGGGTTAGAATGTACGCATCAGCGGCAAGCTGAACCAGCCCGATAACAAGCCCCGCCGCAATGTGCACGGGAAGAGAGATCTTCCAGTGGCCCGGCTCAAAGGGGAACCGACGCGCGATATATAGGATCAGCGGTGTGAGCGCAAACCATATGTAACCGGAAACCAGCTGCCAGCTCAATATCTGCAGAAACGGCACCGGTTTACCGAGAAACTGACTTTGAAGCCAAAACTGGCTGGTGAAAAAAAGTGCGAAGAGGGTCCAAATACCCCAGATCGCGAACCATTTCAGCACACGGCTCTTATTGAAAAATGCAGATTCCATCCGTTTGCCTAGTATAACTCTTCAGACGTAAAGGCAATCGATCGTGTGACGAAGTGAATCTTATTGCGGATGGAACGCGGAAACCGCCTTCGTTTCTCAAAGCCGTGCGCATTACAATTGCCTCTGGATGCAGATCCTGGGCGACGGTTCATATTCGATCAGCAACAATGTCTCGATCGACAGCGAGGGCGTCTCGCCGTTCGTCTTCTGCGGCGCGTGGCTGCTTGAGATCCTGGAGATCGAATCGGGCGAGTTTTATTTTCTTCGCGACGGCAAATCGGTGCGGCCCGCTTCGAAAAGATTCGGCATCTTTTACCCGCCGTTTTCGATCGTGCGTTCGTACGTCAAACACCTCAAGGGAATGGTCCGCGGAGTCGGAGCGATAGACATGTTGCCCGGCCTGCCAAAGCATCCGGTGATATTCGAAACGAAGTTCAGAAAGCCTTTAGCCATCGCTGCACAGGCTGCCGACGTTATTGCCGCGGGTACGAATGTCGAGTCGATCGAACCTAACACAAAGCTTTCGCTACTATCAGTCCGGGCGAAGCGTCTGATCGACGACAACTATCTTGTTTTTCCATCCATCGCAAGGATCGCTGGGCGGCTGCAGGTTTCGCACGCCCACCTATCAAGGCAATTTAAACGCGACTTTGAAATGACTCCAAGCGAATACCTTCATCATCTTCGCATCGCCGATGCGACTTTCCGCCTCTCCCTTGGCGAGCCGATAATCGACATTTCTCACGAGGTCGGCTACAACGACCTGAGTCGCTTCTACAAACAGTTTCGCAAAAAAACAACAACCTCGCCGGCGATCTGCAGAACCATTCTAGAAAAACGCGCCTAAAGC
>DATFEW010000015.1:0-2767 GCA_035250805.1 Pyrinomonadaceae bacterium | reverse complement strand
ACGATGGCGAGCGGACGATTCGGGGCCGTGATGGTTTCCATGCGGCCCGGCGGCGGACCGCAGTTTTCCAAAGCACCGATGGCTTGCTGCATCGACACGCCGCTGGTCACCATTGTCGGGCGGTTCATGTCCAGCTTTGGGTTGACCGCGGCATTTGCCGTGGGCGTTTCGCTGCTCGTTTCATTCACCCTCACGCCGATGCTTGCGGCGCGGTTGATAAAGGTGAAAAAACCGAAGGAAAATGCGAAGACGGCGGAGATAAATACCGAACTGGAAAGCGAGGAAGTGAAAGCAGAGCCCGAGGGGGACAGCAAGCATCGCGGCTTTTACAGGTACATCGACCGTACTTATCACTTCCTCCTCAAGTTTTCGATGGCACATCGATGGCTGATCGTCACGCTCTGCACTTTGGTTTTTCTGAGTATCATTCCCCTCTTTATGATGGTCGGCAAAAATTTCCTGCCGGTCGATGACCAGTCGCACTACGAAGTTTCGGCGCGGGCACCGGAAGGTACGTCGCTTCAGGCAACCACGCTTGAACTGGAGCGGATCGCTACCGATATCCGAAAGATGGAAGGCGTGACCGATACGCTTGTCACGGTCGGAGGGGGCCAGCAGCAGGTGGTAAATGCCGGAACGATCTACATAAAGTTGACAGACATCGGTGACCGGCCAAAGTCTCAGGAAGAGATGATGACCGATACCCGCGAACTTCTCAAGAACTATCCCGATCTGCGTGCGGCTGTTCAACCGGTGGCGGCATTTTCGGGCGGCGGGTTCCGGAACGCGAATGTTCAATTCGTTATTGCCGGCCCCGACCTCAAGAAGCTTGAAGAATACTCAAATGCGCTCCTCGAAGAGATGAAGAAGATCCCGGATGCGGTCGATGTCGATTCGACATTGATCAGTGGCAAGCCGGAGCTGCAGTTGGATGTTGACAGGGTCAAGGCGGCCGATCTGGGCGTCCGCGTCGGCGACGTCTCACAGGCGCTGAACACGCTGCTAGCGGGTCAGGAAGCGACGACTTTCAATCAGGGCAACAATCAGTACGAGGTCCGGGTCCGAGCCGTCAATCCTTTCCGCACAAGCGAAGAGGGCCTTGCGCGGATGATCGTTCCGTCGTCAAAGGTCGGTTGGGTGACACTCGATACTGTCGTTAAAGGCACTCAAGGGACCGGACCGGCCTCGATCGACCGCGTTAATCGGCAGCGGCAGGTCACGCTGCTCGCAAACACTGCACCAGGGGGTTCTGCGGCGAACATCCAGGCCGGTATCAACGAAGCCGTCGCCGCTCTAAACCTTCCGCCGGGATACACGACGGGTTATGTTGGCCAGTCGAAAGAGATGGGCCGGGCCGGGATGTACTTTCTGCTCGCGATCGCGCTCTCATTTATCTTTATGTACATCGTGCTGGCCGCACAGTTCGAATCGTTCATCCACCCGGTAACGATCCTGCTGACGCTGCCACTGTCGATCCCGTTCGGCATATTTGCGCTGCTCGTGATGGGACAGACAGTAAATATTTTTTCAGGTCTCGGGCTGCTGTTGCTTTTCGGCGTGGTGAAAAAGAACGCGATCCTGCAGATCGACCATACCAGTAATCTGCGTTCGCAAGGGCTTGGCCGTTACGATGCTATCCTGCAGGCAAACCGCGACCGCCTGCGGCCGATATTAATGACGACCATCGCGCTCGTGGCGGGAATGATCCCGCTTGTCGTCTCAACTGGCGCGGGCGCGGGCACAAACCGCTCAATAGGGGTGCTGGTAGTGGGCGGACAAACACTGTGTCTACTGCTGACGCTTCTCGCCGTACCGGTGTTTTATTCGATATTCGACGATCTTTCGGAATTTCATCTTTTCAGGCGGATAGGAAATTTTTCTGAATGGCTTTTCGGCGGAATTCGCAGAAAGTTTGCGTCCGCGACGAGTTCGCTGCTCACAAAGAACTGATGGTGCAATAAGAGGTTGCTGTTATGTTTTCGCGTTCGATTTTAATACTGACATTTTGCTTGCTTCTCGGCGGTAGTGTCACCGCTCAGGATCCACCTTTGCCCACAGCGTCGCCGACGCCATTCGCGACGGACAAGAACGGAATTCCACCCGAAAAAGTAGGTCCCGTGCCTCCGGTCAATCCTTTTTATCGTTCCAACGAACGCGATATCCCGGAACTGAGCCGCGTTGGCGTAGACATGGCCGAACAAAAGCCATTAACGCTGGACGGCGCCATAATCATGGCGCTGGAGAATAACCGAGACATCGAAGTTTCGCGAAAGAATGTGCGGATCGCGGAATTCGATCTTCTTGCCGCGCGCGGTGTTTACGAACCAAGGTTTACAGGGCAGCTTTACTACGAACGCTCGACCGTACCGAACGTCAGTATCTTTTCTTCCAATCAAACGACGACCCAAAGCACATTGGTCGGCAACACGACGCTGTCGGCATACGTGCCCAACTTTGGGACACAGGTGCAGGCCACGTTCAACAACCAGCGGCTAACAACAGACAACCCGATCTCCATTCTCAGTCCGCAGTTGAATGCCAGCCTTGGATTCAGTGTTACACAGCCTCTTTTGCGCGGACGTTCGATGGATCCGCTACGGCGGACGATCGAGATCGCTAAGCGAAACCTATCGCTTTCGGATGCGCAATTCAGGCAGAAGGCCATCGAGGTTGTGACTGCAGTCGAGCGCGCATACTGGGATCTTGTTTACGCTCTACGGAACCTGGGAGTGCAAAAGGATGGCGTACGGGACTCTAAAGCACAGCT
>DATFEW010000010.1:0-4247 GCA_035250805.1 Pyrinomonadaceae bacterium | reverse complement strand
TAAAAAGGCGCAACCGATGCCCACCCCCAACGTAAGAAAAGACGTACAGCCGACGCCGACGCCTACACCCACAAGAGTTAAAGAAGAACCGACGCCCGCAAAATCCAAGGAAGAACCTAAGACGGCTCCCGCGAAGCTGTCCAAAGAGGACCAGAAAGAAGCCCTCAAAAATCCAACGGTCGAGCAGATCGTCGAATCTTCGATCATTGTCTATGCATTTCCGGGCGGCCGCGAAAAGATGAAGCAGATCCGCAAGACTGAGAGCGAGCGCGGAAAGCTTGTTATGACCGGCGCCGACGGCCAGGTGACCAATGCGAATTACCAGCGCTGGTCGCTGCGCAGCGATGCAGCGGGAAAGGAAAAGATCCGTCTTGATCAGGAGCTGCCGACGGCAACATATTCCGTCGTACAATCTGATGACAAGCTATTTGGTATCTACAATGACTCGACCTTTACACTACGTGAGGATGCCGCGGCTGCGTTCCAAAACCGGGTCGCACACAGCATCGAGTCACTGCTCTTTTACAAGGAAAACGGCTCGACCATCCAGCTCGCCGGCCGCGATAAGGTGCTCGGTGTCGACTTTCACCTTGTTGATCTTACCGACAAGGTCGGCCGCAAGACCCGCTTCTATATCAGCGCCAAAACCTATCGCATCATGCAGCTTGATTACGAAACAGGCGGCGTCAAACATACGCGCAAGTTTCGTGATTATAAATACGCTCAGGGCGTTCTCGTGCCCTTCTATTCCGAGTTGAGCACCGGCGACAAAGTGATCGAAACCGTCACGGTCGGCACCGTTACCTTCGGTCAAAAGATCGACGACACGCTCTTCGCGGCCTCTGCATCCTAGTCTTTCTTAACGGTTTAGAGGCGGGCTTGCCCGCGGCCTTCCTGCTATACAGGACATATGTGTCCGGGGCTTGTCCGGTGGGTGTCCGGAGGGTGTCCGGGACCCCCTGCGGACACGCAAACCTAACACAGAATTGAGTTTGCAGGGTTTTCTCAGCGCTTTTGCGAAAAAACTTTTTCACCGTCCTTTTCTGAGCGCTTACCACCGGCTGGTGACCACTGATTTCTGCTTTTCAAAGATCTCCAGGGCGCACTTCGCCTTACATTTAATAGTGAACGGGATCACGGAGAAATTAAATAGTAGTTTGCGCGAAATAAGGCAGTTGTAATGATTTTCATGATTTTCCTGATGCGATTTGAATCGGCAAGTCGCACCGGGCTGGGAGATCGCAGTGGTCGGTGGACAGTAAGACGATCAGCGATCAGTTGCAGCCAAAGCACTAATCCACGAGCAAGGCTCGAAATAAGCCTATGGCGCCGCCTCCCAGGATCACCCACAGAACGTTAGCCTTTAGTCGAAAAAGTGCGATGAAAGAGGCAATGCCGATGACGACCGCAAACCAGTTGATGGCGCCGCTGACTCCGTTTGGGAAGATCACGGTCGCGCCAAATACAAGTGCGAGGTTCAGGATCACGCCGACGACCGCAGAGGTAACGCCCGTAAGCGCGCCGGCCAATGACCTGTTACCGCGAAGTTTCTCGATATACGGTGCGCCGAGAAAGATAAAAAAGAACGATGGAAGAAATGTGGTGTAGGTTGCGATCAGGGCCCCGATGACGCCGCTGGCAAACGGGCTCATTCCGCCTGGAGCGTTGTTCCAACCGGCCATAAAGCCGATGAACTGAAGGACCATTATCAGCGGTCCCGGAGTTGTCTCGGCGAGCGCTAGACCGTCTACCATTTGTGCCGGTGTGATCCAGCTATATGGTGCGGCAGTTACGGCTTGACCAACGTAGGCGAGAACGGCGTATGCTCCGCCAAATGTAACGAGAGCCGCAACGGAGAAGAACTTGTACTCCTGTACGTAAAAACTGCCGGTACCGGACCACGCGATCAGTGCAGCGAATGGCAGAAACCACAACACAATTCCCAACGCAAGCGTTTTAAGAAACCGGGGCCTGTTCGGCAAAGTATGTTCAAGCTGAACGCTATCGTCGTCGATGACGAGCGGGAGTGAGTTTTCATCGCTCGCATCGTCGTCCGTCTCTGTCGTTTCGGGAGGCGGGGAAAAACTTGCAGGGGCATACCGGATCCCCAGCCAGCCGATAAGCCCGGCTCCCAAAACGATCAACGGAAAGGGAATATAGAGAAAATAGATCGCTATGAATCCCAAGGCGGCAATGAAGAAATGAACCCAGCGTTTTAGCGCACGGTTGCCGATCTTGACAACCGCTTCGACGACGATGGCGACAACGACCGGCTTGAATCCATCCAGAATTCCGCTCACCACGGTTATATGGCCGTAAGCGGCATAAATATACGAAAGACCAAGCAAAATGAAAATGGACGGAATAACAAAGAGCGAACCAGCGACGATGCCGCCGATCGTCCGATGCATTAGCCATCCGATATATATGGCAAGCTGCTGAGCCTCCGGGCCGGGCAGCAACATGCAATAGTTCAGGGCATGAAGGAATCTCTGTTCACCGAGCCATCGCCGCTTATCGACCAACTCTTTGTGCATTATCGCGATCTGTCCTGCCGGACCGCCAAAAGAAATACATCCCAGGACGAGCCAAAAGCGAAATGCCTCGGCAAACGGAACCTTACGTTTTTCAGGCACGGTTTCCATTGAATCAATTTTCAGGCTGAGACGATGCAGTTTATCGTGAGCTGACCCTATAAAAAAGGCTTTGCCAGTTCAACGGGGTATGAAAGCCTAACACAAGTCTAATGCTTGCGAAGCAGAGTGCAGAAAAGGCGTTGGAATCGAGCCCCTCAATTAAATTGTTTTTTTGTTAAATGCGCAACAGACCGGGGGGGGGGGGCGATGTAGGACAATGGCTGCTTACCGTGAGTCTTACATCCCACACATTGCAGCTTTGGTCTGAAGCGCATACGCTCGGCGACGATTATTACCTCAAGGTAAACGATCTGATCTGTAACGGGCGCGGCAGCGGGGAAGAGTGCGGGAAACTCGCGACCAGTTATCTATCCGCTTTACAAGGCCTCGAAAAAGATCTTTCAATCCGCGGTAACTCCGACTCCGTCCGCGGGATGAAAAGAACCACCAAAAAGCATATAGCTCTCGTTCGCGAAGACCTCGAACGTTTGTCGAGTTTAGAGCAGACTGTAAAATAGGCCGGTCGTGTAACATTGCGGACACAATCATGCGCCCGCCGAATCCTAGACTCGATCAATGCGGTACGTATACGAGAGTCTTTGTGTCGCCTCCCCACACTTTCCGAAGTATTTCGATATCGATCAGCTTCCTGATGCGATCGCATATTTACGGTCCCAACCTGCGCCAGATCTTCGCCTGATCGCGAGAACGTACACCACGGTCGGCCGTTACCGGCTTTGCGCAGAGCCGGCGTTGACGCTCGATTGGCTGGTCGGTAAAACACCAGCGGAGATATGGGCGGCATTCGACGCGGAGGTCGATCGCTGGGCAGCCGGGTTAGAGTCCAGATATGCCCGAATGCGTCCAATGGACCCCCGCGGGGACGCCTCGTCAAGGTCTCAATATTGACATTTCAGCTCTCTCGTCCGATATTTGAATAAGCCGGGATTCCCATCAAACCGGAACCTTTACCGGTTTTTTCGGCAACCTCGATACTCTCTCCGGGCATCCATTTCTAAAAGTTAGGATAATTGCAACTTTATTTGAATAGGGGGAAGTTATGAAATTCAATAAATTTTTGGTCTGCACCGGGCTGGCATTGGCATTCGTGATGTGCGTGGCGGTCCAGGTTGACTTTGCACAGGGCAAGGGGCGCGGCGGAGGCGGTGGAAGGCCCGCCGGAGCTGGTCAACCAGGCGGCGGAAATCGTGGTATCGGTAACGCCTCCGTGCGATCGGGCGGACGTTCTGATACCGGTCTTGGTAATGCAGGTGCAAAATCGAATGGACGCTCAACGGCGGGCCTCGACCGTGCACAGCGTGCGCGTGAAAGTGCGAACGCTTTAAGCGATAATGAGCTGAACCGTTATCGTGGGCTTTCGAGGAAGTTAGGGGTAACTCCGGAAGAAATGCGGGCGCGATATGAAGCCGCGTTGCTCATGAATCCGGACCTGAAATATGGACAGTTCGTTTCCGCGCACGTCGTGTCCGATAATCTCGGTGGGCGGTTTCCGGGTATCACTGCCGATGCTATTCTCACCGGTTATATAAACGGAGATAGCCTGGGACAAACGCTTAAAAGTCTAAGGGTCCCAAGCGATGACGCCAAAGC
>DATFEW010000006.1:0-3971 GCA_035250805.1 Pyrinomonadaceae bacterium | reverse complement strand
CGAGGCTGAAGGCCTGCCAGCCGATGCGCTTTATCGAGCCCGCGTGACGATCAAGATTCCGATGTACGGGGACGTCGAAAGTCTCAACCTCGCGGTTTCGACCGGGATAATATTGTTCGAAGCAAAACGCCGAAATGAAGTCAAGGGATGAGCGAATTTGAATTCGAATCGCCGGTCGAGCCCGTGGTCAAGGTCTTCACCGCGTCAGGATCGCCAATAACTGCTAAGGCAAAAGTTATTTCGTTACCTAGGGTTTTTCGCTCTGCTTCATCAACTTGCGAGAGCCTTTCACGGGCAAGTTCAAACTGCCGTTTCGCCTCATTGGTCTTGCCCGATAGGAGTAATGCCCGTCCGAGAAGATAAAAGTCCGCTGCGTCGGTGGGTGTCGCTGTTTTCGATGCGTATAGGGACGGGTCCTTGTCAACGATCCGTCGTGCCTCCTCGAACGATGTGAGCGGAATGTTCTGCGTCTTCATTGTCTCAACCTGCGGAGCATCTACCGCTTGCTGCTCTTGGCCGGTGAAACCGAGGAAATACGAGATCCCGACGGCAATTGCGGCGCCAAGCAAAAGAAGTCCAAGAGAGACGAGTATTCGCCCGACCCCGCCGTTGTGTTGTGCAGTTTCCTCGTAATATGTGGGTGTTTCCTGGCTCCCGAAAATACTAAAGTCTGATGCGGGGCTTTGCACCTGTGCCGGAACAACGACTTTGGACGAAGTATACGAACCAGGATCGCCGTTAGCGACCGTCGACTCTTCTTCCTTGTCGGTGATTAGAAATTGCTCATCAGTATTGTCGGCAAGAGGCTCAACCACCTGCGGCGGCTCTTCCGCTACAGATGATGATGCAGCTTTCTCGGACGGAAGGTCCAACTCGCCGGTGTCGACCTCGTCAGGATCGACCTCAGCGATCGTGTTCGTCATCAATGGAGCCGCAGGTGCGATTCTCTCAACACCAGCAGACGCGAAGGCCGAACGAGCGGTAGCCACGGTTTCTTCCTCGATGACCGGAGCTGTCGAATCGAAATCGTCGATCTCTTCCTCTGATTCCGCAAATGTACGAACGATGACGGCGG
Source organism: Pyrinomonadaceae bacterium (assembly GCA_035250805.1). Classification (GTDB taxonomy): domain Bacteria; phylum Acidobacteriota; class Blastocatellia; order Pyrinomonadales; family Pyrinomonadaceae; genus OLB17. Next base: position 2,896 of record DATFEW010000006.1, on the reverse strand, counting down.
TAAGGTTATCTTCGGCACCGCGGCTGTAGCAGAGTTCCTTTAGATGGTCGCAGATGAGCCGGGGATCGGCCCCGGTCGCAAAGATCGCTCGCAATTCTTCGTCGTCGATATGTCGAGTGATCCCATCCGAACATAAAAGAAACGTCGTGTTCGGCTCAACCATTATTGTCTTCACGTCGATATCGACTGTGTTTTCCGCACCTACTGCTCTGCTGATTATATTACGGCTCGGATGTATGAGAGCTTCCTCGGGCGTCAGCCTTCCTGCGCGGACCTCTTCTTCAACGACAGAATGATCGTGAGTTTCGCGGAACACCTGGCCGTCAGGTGTAAACCTGTAAATACGTGAATCGCCGACATGAGCGACCGTTGCGATATTACCTTTGAGATTAAGGGCGACGATCGTAGTGGCCATAGACGCGAGCTGCGGAAGGTCGACAGCCATCTGGTGGATAGAACGATTGGCATGATCGATCGCCATTCGGAAAAGTTGCTCGGGATCCGCGTCAGAAGCCTGGTTAGAGACTGCCTCGGTAAGCAATTCCACGGCCATCTGCGATGCGAAATCGCCGGCGTTTGCTCCACCGACGCCATCAGCAACCACGAATACTCCGTGCTCCGGGAGCTCTGCAAACGAATCCTCGTTCTGCGGGCGCTTTTCACTGAGCCCGCGGTCGGTTATTGATGCTGAGATCAGTTCGGCTTTGTTCTCCATCCACTCCTCTCCACGATAGATCCTACGCGATTATAAAATAAATCACTGCAATATTTGCAAGTACTACATTAAGGCAGTGCGTTAGGATCGTTGATCTCCCGATCTTTTGCATTTCGATGTGAAAACGCCATCAGCATCCCCAGCATCACAAAGCTCGTGATCAATGAAAAACCGCCGTGGCTGACAAAGGGTAAGGTAATTCCGGTCATCGGCAATGCACGTGTGATCCCGCCGATATTAACCAAGGCTTGAAATCCGATAAACGCGACCAATCCGATAGAACAGAGCTTGCTGAACATATCACGTGCGTCGAGTGCGGTACGCACGCCCGCGCTCACAAACACAATGAGCGCAAAGGTTATCAGCAAACCTCCGAAAAGTCCAAGCTCTTCCGCCAACGCGGCAAAGATATAATCCGAATCTGCGACAGGTATAAGTTCCGGGTAACCAAGCCCCAACCCGCGTCCTGTTGTCCCGCCGGAGGCCAGGCCGAACGTTGCCTGTGCCGGTTGAAATGCCAGCACGTCGAACCATGCGTCAACATTGATCGTCTGCTGAAGTTCAGGGTCTTCGGCAAGCATCGCCGGGAGATTCGGGTCCTTCTTCACCAACTTGTCGTAGTAATCGTCGTAATCTGCTTTCCACCATGGCGTGTCCGGTGTGGGCGGATTAAAGCCGTCAAGCCACAGATGAAACCGCTGCTGAATGCGCGAAGGCAATATCTGCTTTACCGGTATCGTTACCGTTGTCAGCCCCGGTACGTTTTCTTGTGTCTTCTCGGGCAGGGCGCTGGCGACGAGGATCCCGACAACCAGCAAGACGCTTCCAACCAAGAGCAACCTTTGCGAGAAACGACGAACCGCGATCAGAAACAGCGTGGCGTAAACCGCACTGAAAACCATCATCTGTCCGAAATCCTTCAAAACGAAAAACGGAAAGAACGGCAGCATTGCCATAAAGAGGAGAGGTACCACATCACGGGCCCGTGGTAATCCCCAATATGTCCGCGCAAGATTCTTGTAAAGCATCGCCAGGATGGCCGCGAAACCAATAAGGAAGGGAATTTTTGATGGCTCCCACGGGGTCATGTTGCCGATTGATTTTCCCGCGCGCGACGTTATAGCCGCGATGAAAAGAGGGACTAACGTCAATATGACCAACAGGAAACCGTTTCGCTGCAGTAAGTCGAGAAAGCGATCGTTCCGAAGCAGCATAAGTGCCCCGATCAGCCCTATGATCCCGAGTATCGGGTTTATCGTCTTCCCGGAAAACAGGACGCCCATTATCGTTTCTTCCGAGGGCCTCGGCTTTTCTGCATCGAGGTCGACCGGTGAGGGCGGCGTCGCCGGCAGCCCCATCATCTTTTTCTTTTCTGCAGAATAATTTTCCTGGATGTAGTGAAGTTGAAGCGTCTTGATCTTTTCCTGCCTCGCCTCAGCCTTGTCGCGTCGCGAGATGTACTCCGGATCACTGAAGAGCCTGTACTGGACGGTCAATCCGATCGAAAACAGCAGAACGCAGCAGGTGTAAAGAGTCCAACTACCGTTGTATTTAAAGATCTTCTTTATCGCAATGGGGAGGATCGCAAGGAACGCGAGCAGACCAATATTCCTGATACCGGTGATCCAGGACGTTTCGTAGCCACGGATCAGCCCGCCGTAATAAATAGAGTAATGCGAGATCGCCGTGATGACGACGATCAGAACCAAAATGAAAAAATGAGATGAAGTACGATTTTTCAAGATTCGTTTAGCGGGGCCTACGCCGCGTCGGTGTCGCGGGAGCTTTAGGTTTGTACTTGTCGCCGAGTAATCCTAACTGTGCCGCTTTCAAGATCACATCGGCCGCGATCGGAGCCGCGGTTGTCCCGCCATAAGCGGAGCCTATGTCCTCGATAACTACGGCAATAGCAAGCTGCGGATTTTCCAGCGGTGCTATAGAAATGAACCAACCGTCCGTCCGCCGGCGTGTCAGTGGTTCGTCGTATTCGACCCATTCACCGGCCTCGTTCTTTTTCCGCTTCTTAACGGTCATCCGTTTTCCGTTCCTGTCGAAACGTGGAACATTGTCTTTCTCTGCCGTCCCGGTTTTTCCACCTGTGGAAATCCCGGACCCTCCAAGCTTTGCCCTGACAACTCCACCGGTTCCACCGGCCTCCTCGGTAACCGTTGACATGATCTC
>DATFEW010000394.1:0-5134 GCA_035250805.1 Pyrinomonadaceae bacterium | reverse complement strand
CTGTTGCGAAACACGGGAACAAGGCGGCTACAAGTAATACGGGCAGCGCAGACGTCCTGTCGGTCCTCGGAGTTGAGCCCGCCGTAGATCCGGCGACGGCCGAAAGATGTCTAAATGAGATCGGGATCTGCTTTATGTTTGCCCCGAATTTTCATCGCCTTTCGCCGACCCTGGGCAAAGTGCGCAGGGGCCTCGGGTTCCCGACGATCTTCAATTGCGTTGGGCCTTTGTGCAATCCTGCTAGCGCCACCCATCAGGTCATCGGTGTGTGGGATAAAGAAATGGTTACGAAGATGGCAAGGGCTCTGGCACGCCTTGGTACGAAACGGTCGTGGGTGGTACACGGGGGTGATGGGTTGGACGAGCTGTCGTTGAGCGGCCCATCGCAAGTAGCTGAAATAACAAATTGCACGATCAAACAATTCGAAGTTTCGCCGACTGATTTTGGGCTTGCAGCCTCGCGTACGGAAGGCTTCCGATGCGATTCGCCCGAGGCCAGCTGTTCGATCATTCGCGGAGTATTCGAAGGCAGATCGGAAGCCGCTTCGAACGCAATCGTTTCGATGAATGCAGCAGCGGCGTTGTTTATTTCCGGAGCCGCGGGTGATCTGCCAACAGCGACACGGATTGCGACGGAAAGCATTTCAGAAGGAAGAGCACTTTCGAAATTGAGTGCTCTTGCGGAGGCGACAAGAAAATGACTCCGACCATTTTGGAAAAAATAATCGCGAGGAAACGGATTCGAGTCGAGGAAGCGAAAAGAGATCGCGATTTGGGGACTCTGGTTTCACGCGCTGAAGAGTCCAAGCGGTATCGGAGAAACTTTCGCGCCGCCATCTCTCAAGCAGACCGGATCAACATCGTCGCCGAGTTCAAGCGTTCTTCGCCATCGAAAGGTGTGATAAACGAATCGCGCGATCCGGACGCTACGGCCCGACTCTACAAGGACGGCGGAGCCTGCGCGATCTCGGTCCTAACAGAGGAGGATTTTTTTCAGGGCTCGCTCGAAGATCTAAGGGCCGTTCGTGGGGCCGTCGATCTGCCGGTCCTGCGCAAGGATTTCATCATCGAAGAATATCAGATCTATGAGTCCGCTGCGGTGGGTGCGGACGCAATACTGCTGATCGTTGCCGCGCTAACTTCTGAAAACCTACACCGTTTTCAGACGTTAGCGCAGGAAGTTGGGCTCGAGGCCGTCGTGGAGGTTCACGATCTTGAGGAACTAGAAACCGCGATCTCGGCCGACGCGAAAATAATAGGCGCGAACAATCGCGATCTACGTACATTCGAAGTGTCACTGGATGTTTCCCGCGACTTGATAGAGCACGTCCCAGCGGACGCTCTAGTGATCTCGGAAAGTGGTTTGAAAACACGCGACGACTTGATTGAACTTCGAAATCTGGGGTATTCCGCATTTCTTATCGGGGAAACGTTAATGCGAAGCGGTAACCCGGTACAAGAGTTGAAGGAGCTAGCCACAGAGGTGCAGAGTTGATTTGATATTTCATTTTTGCCTTTTGTGGCAAAGTTTATGACGAAAGTAAAGATCTGCGGCATAACAAATCTCGACGACGCGCGGCTTTCGTGGGAATTCGGAGCAGACATTCTTGGATTTAACTTCTATCCAGGAAGCGACCGATATGTCGAGACCGGTCATGCACAGTCGATATTAGAGCACCTGGAGTCCCCGGTAATGAGTGCCGGCGTCTTTGTTAACCAGTCGATCGAGGACATTGTCGATGTTGAAGGAATCGCAGGACTTGACGTGATTCAACTCCACGGGGACGAAAGCCCGGAGTTCGTCGCTGAACTGCGTACAGTGAGCAACGCCTCAATTATCAAAGTTTTTCGAGTTGGACCGGGTTTTGAGCCGGTAATGATTGACGACTATCAGGTTGACGGAGTTCTGCTTGATACCTATTCGCAACTTAATAGAGGAGGCACCGGGCAGGTCTTTGATTGGACAGTCGCAGGAGAGCTTGCGACCGGTATTGTCCGGCTCTACCTTGCAGGCGGGTTGAATCCGGATAATGTTGCAGAGGCTGTACGGGCGGTGAGGCCGTACGCTGTTGATGTTGCCAGCGGCGTGGAATTGGGGCCCCGCAAAAAGGACCCAAAGAAGCTCGAGGCATTTATCGGAAACGCAAAAGGCGCATGAAAGATTTCGAACCAAACGAACGCGGATACTGGGGCGAATACGGCGGGCGATTTGTACCCGAAACCCTGGTCGCGCCGTTGGATGAACTCACGGAGGCATATTTTGGGTCTCGTGATGATAGCGCATTCCGTGCGGAGTTCGATCAGCTCCTCAAGGATTATGTTGGTCGGCCGACCCCATTGTATTTCGCCGAAAGGCTGACCGAAAAGCTTAGCGGTGCCCGCATTTACCTGAAACGCGAAGATCTGAACCATACTGGGGCGCACAAGATAAACAATTGCATCGGACAGATCCTGCTTGCTCGACGGATGGCCAAAACACGGATCATTGCCGAAACGGGAGCGGGTCAACACGGCGTAGCCACCGCGACGGTCTGCGCGCGGTTCGGGCTTGAATGTGTGATCTATATGGGCACCGAAGACATGCGGCGGCAGGAGTTGAACGTGTTTCGGATGCGGCTGCTCGGAGCCGAAGTTCGCGAGGTCAACTCGGGATCCCGAACGTTGAAAGATGCTATCAACGAGGCACTTCGCGATTGGGTGACGAATGTAGAGACGACGTATTACCTCCTGGGTTCCGCGCTCGGGCCGCATCCGTATCCGGTGATGGTTCGCGATTTCCAAAGCGCGATCGGCCGGGAGACTCGCAAACAGATAATTGAAAAAGAAGGTCGGCTTCCTGATCTATTGATTGCGTGTGTAGGTGGAGGTTCAAATTCGATCGGGCTGTTTCATGATTTTCTGAATGATAGCGAGGTGCGGATGATCGGCGTTGAAGCGGGCGGCACGGGAAGCGAACTTGGATCGCACGCGGCAAGATTTATGAATGGCGGCGCGGTCGGTGTGCTCCAGGGTACGAAGAGTTATTTACTCCAGGATGAGAATGGACAGATCGCGCTGACGCATTCGGTATCAGCCGGTTTGGACTACGCATCGATCGGCCCGGAACATGCATTTTTACACGACAAAGGTCGTGTGGAATACGTTTCCGCGTGTGACGAAGAAGCTCTGGATGCCTTTAAATTGCTATCGGAAACTGAGGGGATCATTCCCGCCCTGGAATCCGCCCACGCTGTCGCACATGTGATCAAGATCGCAGGCGAAATGCCACTCGACTCTATTATCGTCGTCAACCTTTCCGGTCGCGGTGACAAAGACGTAAATACTGTTGCAGAAACACGACCGGCAACGAGTGTGTACTGACTTTGGATCCTAGTTCTTAATGAGCCGAATCGACGAAACATTCAGACAGCTCCGATCACGGAACCAAAAGGGGTTTATCCCCTTTGTTACCGCGGGCGATCCTGATCTCAAAACGTCGGTTGAGATCGTTTTGACCCTCGCTAAAAACGGCGCCGATGTTATCGAACTCGGTGTTCCCTTTTCCGATCCCGTGGCCGATGGCCCGACCATCCAGGCATCCTCGCAGCGGGCGCTGCAGAAAAGTGTGGCGCTCGGGGACATTTTAGAAATGGTTCGCGAGCTCCGAACAGGGACCGAGATTCCGATTGTTCTATTCAGCTATTTGAATCCTCTGTATAGATATGGGATCGAGCGGCTCACTAAAGACGCGGCCCGAGCCGGGATCGACGGGATTTTGATCACAGATGCGGTCGATAATGAAGCGGCGGAGATTTCGTCCGTCCTGCAAAGATACGAGATCGATCTCATCTCGCTTGCCGCACCGACGACTACCGACGAGCGGCTTGCGATGATCGCAACGCGGTCAAGTGGCTTTTTATACGCGGTTTCGCGAACCGGAGTCACGGGAGCACAAAAGGAAACGAGCGGTGCGGCGGAGGCATTAGTGCAGCGCGCAAGAAAGGTTACCGATCTGCCGATCGCGGTCGGATTCGGCATCTCCACCGCGGATCAAATAGCTCAGGTATGGAAATACGCGGATGCCGCGGTGGTTGGCTCCGCGATCGTAAAGGAGATCGAGGGTTCGATCTCATCTGGAAATACGGTCGAACGCGTGCGAAACTTCGTCGCCGGCCTATTGCCCGAAGTTGCAAAAGAGACGGCGGAAATCTAAAGTTTAGGTTTTGTGACCCAAACTAAGTGGGGCTTTTTTTATGCTTATTGTTATGAGATCTGACGCGACACCCACCGATATCGGTCGGGTCGTGGAAGTGATTGAAAAACTTGGTCTTCGGGGCCACCCGATGCCCGGCGAATCCCGCACGGCAATCGGAATCACAGGCAACAAAGGTGCAATAGATCCGGCACACTTTGAAAACCTTCCTGGTGTCGCCGAAGCTCTGCGTGTTACAAAACCGTACAAACTGATCTCCCGCGATCTTCGGGATGAAAAATCGGTCATCAAGGTGGGTAACGCGTCGATCGGCGACGGATCGCTCGCGATGATCGCCGGGCCATGCGCGCTCGAGAACCGGGATCAGGTGTTTGAAGTCGCCGAAGCCGTTTCGACAAGTGGAGCAAAATTTTTTCGCGGCGGCGCGTTCAAGCCCCGAACTTCACCGTATGCATTTCAGGGAATGGGTCAGGACGGTCTGAAGCTGCTCGCAGAGGTCCGCAAAACGTATGGCTTAAACATTATCACCGAGGCAATGGATGAGTACGGCGTAGACCTAGTGGCAGAGTATGGTGATTGTATCCAAATAGGCGCCCGAAACATGCAGAATTTTTCGCTACTCCGTTACGCCGGCCGCACGAAAAAGCCGATCCTTCTAAAGCGCGGCCTTTCTGCTACGCTCGACGAATTCCTGCTCGCCGCCGAATACATCATGTCCGAAGGCAATTACGACGTTGTTCTCTGTGAACGCGGCATTCGAACCTTCGCGGACCATGGACGGAACACTCTCGATCTGTCCGTTATTCCTGCAGTTCAACGTCTTTCGCACTTACCTATAATCGTAGATCCGTCACACGCGACCGGTCATAGTTACATGGTCGCTCCAATGGCGTTGGCCGGGGTTGCTGCCGGGGCCGACGGATTGATCGTTGAGGTCCATCC
>DATFEW010000388.1:0-4831 GCA_035250805.1 Pyrinomonadaceae bacterium | reverse complement strand
CGGAGAATCGAACGACATCATCTCGCTGTTGAGATCGAGCTTGACGCGAAGGCCCGTCTTAACAGGGACGAAATCGCGACTCTGGGCTTTTGCCCGGAGTTCGTCAAGGTTAAGATTAGCGCCCTTTAGAATCTTTGTAGCGGCTTCGTTCGTTACCCACGATTTCATCGAAAGAAACGGTGTCGTATCTGCGTCGGTTCGCGCGATCTCATACCGCCAATTTCCGTTCGAGGTGCGGACAACGTTCCAGCCATATCCGGCTGATTCCGGTGTGTGTATGAGAATGACCCCCGCGGCCCCGCGTCTTGCGGCTTCTTCATATTTATATGTCCAGCGGCCGTAGTATGTCAGAGCTTTGTCGCCGAAGAGGTTCGGTTCGGCAGCGGTCGCAGGCGGATCGTTGACCATGATCATCAGGACTTTCCCGCGATAATCGGCAGGATTCCCTTTGTAATCGTCCCATTTGTAATTCGGTGCATCGACGCCGTATCCGACAAAAACCAGATCCGCGTCAACTGAAACATTCGGTTTTTGAGCGCTCGTAGTGGCAACGAATTCGTCGGCAAACTTCAACGACTCGTTCCCTACTTTCAGGACAGTTTTCGGATCGGCCTTAACACCGATCATCTTTACATTCTGAAAATAGCTCCCCTTATTTCCCGGTTTCACGCCCGAGGCTTTCATTTCATCGGCGATATATTGGGCGGCACGCTTGCCGCCGGCATTCCCCGGGCCGCGGCCTTCAAAGTCATCGGCAGCGAGCCGCTCAACGCGTGCGCGCATCTTCGCGGGGTCGAATTTCGAGGTCAGGTCCTGTGCCGCGAGGATCGAAATGGAAATGGAGAGTAAAAGAAGTGCGCAGAAAGATCTTTTCATAATTGAGGTAGTGATTTAGCTGTCGGTCACCCAACACTTGAAGTGATAATTTAAACTTTATCCCTTGATTAAAGCCATCGCCTCGGCCCTAGTTCGCGAATCCCGCCTGAATCCACCGAGCACCGCGGATGTAACCGTTATAGCCCCAGGCTTCTTAACGCCGCGCAATGTCATGCACGTATGCTCCGCCTCGATCACGACCATCACGCCCAGAGGTTTGAGACCGTCGAAAAGCGTGTTCGCGATCTCCTGTGTGAGCCGCTCTTGAACCTGCAGCCGGCGTGAAAATATCTCGGCGATCCGGGCAAGCTTAGATAGTCCGACGATGCGCCCACCTTTTGGGATGTACGCAATATGGCATTTGCCGACGAACGGCGCGAGATGATGTTCGCACATCGAAGCGATGGAAATGTCCTTGACAAGGACCATTTCGTCGTGCGAATCCCCAGGCAGCGGCACCAGCTGCTCCTTCGGATCTTGCCGCATCCCGGCGGTCAGTTCGGCGTAAAAATCGGCCACGCGCTCCGGGGTCTTTTTTAGCCCTTCGCGGTCGGGATCTTCCCCGATACCTTCAAGCACCAGCCTCACACCGGCGGCGATCTTTTCAGGATCAAATCTGTTTTTCTTCGCCATTTATTGATTCATTTCGTCGCAGCGAACCTTGAGACATTCACAATCGCGAGAGCAGCGTCCCTGACTTTTGAGAACGGAACACCATGTTCCCTGGCGGCCTCTTGAACCTGGTCGTATTCCGGCATCGCGTTGACGATCTTGCCATCCAACATCCCGATCTTTACATCTATGCTTCCGTACTCTGTACTCACCTGGATGACCTGTCTTGCCAGGGCATCCCGCAGCAACCGTTGCTCGCGCACTCCCAAACTTGTCGTCTCGCGATAGATCAACTCCGTGATTTGATGCTTTTTCTCTTCGCTGCACAACACCGATAGCATGGTCGCCGGACGATTCTTTTTCATCTGTATTGGCGTAAACCAGCAATCGTTCGCACCAAGCTCAAACGCCCGCTCCATTACAAAACCGAGTATTTGGGGCGACGCATCGTCGATGTTGGTTTGCAGAAGAATAAGTTGTTCGCTGACAGTTGATGTTAGTTCCCCGGCCATCTCGCCGATCAGGACCCGGAGGGCGTTCGGAAACTTTTCGTATGTCCGGGTACCGGCGCCGTACGCTGTGTCTTCAACCAGCATCTCAGGTATCGATCCATAACTATCACACAACGTTGATATTATAGCCGCACCGGTCGGCGTGATCAGTTCCCCTTCAACTTCGGTAGAATAGACCGGAACACCTCTTAACAACTCCGCCACGGCGGGCGGCGGAACGGGGAATTTCCCGTGTGACATTTCGACGAACCCGCTTCCCAAATGGATCTTTGAACACGCAAAATTCTCGATTCGCAGCATTTCGAAACCGATACACGAACCCACGACATCGATTATCGCGTCCATTCCACCGACTTCGTGGAAATGCACCTTTTCGACGGTAATACCGTGAACTTTCCCTTCCGCCTCGGCCAGTCTGCGAAAGATCGCGGTAGATCTAGTCTTGACTGTTTCGGAAAGGGCGGATCCCGAGATGATCTTTTCGATATCACTTAAATGCCTATGCTCCCTCTCTTTCGGAACGCGAACCGTCACATGTGTTGAAGCGATGCCGGACCGGTCTACGATCTCAAGCTCAAGTTCGAAATCCGGAATGTCCATTTTTTGGAGTTCGGCTTTCAGGTCGTCGGAATCGACACCGGCGGCGATCAATGCCCCCAGGATCATGTTGCCGCTAGCACCAGCAAAGCAGTCGAAGTAAAGGGTCCGCATAAGAGCTAGAGTCTAGCGTTTTTTTGGGCGAAAATAAATTTGGGAGCGGGGGTGTACTTTTGCTTATCCTTCGGCCTAAACCGTATAATCTCTGTTTTTGTCCCGGCGCTGAGATCAATAATGACCATAACCCAGATCCAATCCGCATTGCGCGATGCAGTCCGTGAAGCCGCGCGGTCAAAATTCGACGTCGAGCTGGAACAGGTAGCTTCCGAGATCCCTCCGAAAACGGAGTTAGGCGATCTGGCGTTTCCTGCACCGTTCGAGCTTGCAAAACTTATCAAGCAGGCGACCGGCGAAAAGCAAAATCCGCGAGCAATAGCGGAACAGCTCAAGCCGGAGATCGAACGATTCGAGTTCGTCGACCGAGTGGAGATCGCTGGCCCTGGCTACCTCAATATCTTTTACAACCGTTCAGTTTTTCTCGCGAATAACATCGCAGCCGATCCAATTCCGAATGAGCCTGGCTCCCTGGACCCGGCGTCACAGAAGGTTTGCGTTGAACACACTTCCGTAAATCCTAATAAGGCGGCCCACGTAGGGCACGTCCGAAATTCCGTGATCGGCGACACATTTCAGCGAATTTTGCGGGCAAATGGAAAACGCGTCGAGATCCAGAATTACATCGACAATACAGGTGTGCAGGTCGCTGACGTCGTGGTCGGGTTTTTGTTCATAGAGAATATGAGTCTGGATACGATAAAAGCTCTGGATAAAGAGCTTACTGAATCGGGCAACTCATTCGATTATTATTGCTGGGATCTTTATGCAAAGGTCGGCCAGCAATACCAACCGAACGAAGAGTTAAAGCAAAAACGTGTAGAAGTCCTGCATCTGATCGAGGCCGGTAACAACCCGACTGCCGAAGTGGCGGACTTTGTGGCCACTCGCAACGTCGAATGCATCGTGAAGACAATGGAGAGGTTTTCGATCCGCTACGATCTTCTTCCACGCGAATCAGAGATACTCCACCTTCATTTTTGGAACAAGGCTTTCGAGCAGATGAAGCAATTGGGCGTGGTGCACTTCGAAAAAGACGGGAAGCACGCGGGTTGCTGGGTAATGCCGTTCGATTCGCATTCCGGGACGGACGAGCACGAAACGGACAAGATCCTGGTCCGCTCCAACGGGACCGTTACATACACCGGAAAGGACATCGCATACCAGATGTGGAAGCTGGGCATTCTCGGTCTTGACTTCCACTATCGTAAGTTTCTCACGTACCCGGACGGCAAATTGCTCTGGATCACTACTGACGACGAGGGCAGGCACGAGGCGGATGCTCCCGAATTTGGACACGGCGATAAAATCTATAATGTGATCGACACGCGACAATCTTACCCACAGGAGATCGTTCGAAAGGGCGTTGCGGCGATCGATCCGGAAAGAGGCGAGAAAGCGAGCGTGCATCTTTCGTACGAGATGGTCGCGCTGTCGCCTTCCGCCGCCGAGGAGTTAGGCTTTGAGCTTTCCAACGCGGACAGAATGCGATCATTCATCGAGATGAGCGGCCGTAAAGGGTTGGGCGTGAAGGCCGACGACCTTCTGAACCGTCTCGAGGAAGATGCTCTTGCAGAGGTGGAATCGCGGCATTCCGAAATTACGGACGACGAAAAACGACATATCGCACATCAGATAGCCGTCGGTGCGCTGCGGTATTTTCTCTTGAAATTCACTCGCACGACCGTTATCGTTTTCGATTTCAAGGAAGCATTGTCGTTCGATGGCGAAACAGGATGTTTTTGTCAGTATTCAGCGGTTCGGGCGAATTCGATCTTTCGAAAGCTCGGAGATCGCGGCGAATCTGTAAGCGAAATTGTTGCCGTTTTGAGCGATCCGACGATTGCTTCGGATGTATTTAGCGGCGAAAGCGGAAATGATATCTGGGCGATGCTGATGCTCGCGTCGCGACTTGCGGAAACGCTCAGACAGGCGGAAAATCAGCACGAACCAGCGATCCTGGCAAAATATACCTTCAATCTAGCCAAATCATTCAATCTTTTCTACCACAATCACAAGATCCTCCCGGAGCCAGATCCTGTCAAACGGGCGGTGCTGATCGCGGTGGCTGATGCTGTTCGCAGATCGCTCACGTCGGCCCTCACCACAATGGGAATCGA
>DATFEW010000387.1:0-10414 GCA_035250805.1 Pyrinomonadaceae bacterium | reverse complement strand
GTTCCGCCCTGTGGAATGGTGGAGAAGGGAGAGAACGCGTTGTCGAAGGAACTGATCGGCTTAACATTCGAACCTTCGCCAAATGTCGTGAGCGGTCTCGCACTACGTTTTAGCTCCGGCGACAGCTTGTCGGGTGTTATGACCTCGCCATCGACCGCGCGTGCGACGATGCGCTGGATCTCATTGCACAACTGCCTGACGTTACCTCCCCATTCACAGACCATCAAAAGGTCCACCGTTTGCGGGGTGAAGGTAACACCGCTTTTTCCGAAACGCGACGAATAGTGATTTACATAATAATGAACGATCGGCGGAATTTCCGAGCGGCGTTCTCGAAGCGGCGGGACCCGAAGGCGAATGACATTGAGGCGATAATATAAGTCTTCGCGAAAGCTTCCGTCGGCAACCTTTTCCTCGAGCGGCATGTTCGTCGCCGCTATCACGCGAACGTCCACTTTGATCGGCCTTTTTTCTCCGATGGGCTGAACCTCACCTTCCTGCAAAAACCGAAGCAGCTTGGGCTGCACGTCGATAGGAAGGTCACCGACTTCGTCAAGGAAAAGTGTTCCGCCGTCTGCGGCGCGTATCATTCCCGGCGAATCTGTTACCGCGCCGGTAAATGCGCCTTTTCGATATCCGAACAAGTGCCCTTCTGCGAGTTCCTTGGGAACGGCAGTACAGTTAAAGGGGACAAATACCTTGTCCTTGCGATTAGAAAGCGTGTGTATCGCCCTCGATACCAACTCCTTGCCAGTACCCGACTCACCGGTTACAAGCACGGTCACGTCCGATGACCGGATCTTATGTACCTCTTCGACCAACGACGTCATTGCCGGTGAAGAGTGAATGAACCCCGGCATCAGGCTGTTAGAGATCAGCGGATTCGACGCCACATCTTCAGGGAGTGTTCGATCCTTCTCACGAAGCGCAATTACATCGAGGCCAAGCTCGACGACGCGCAGCAGCGGCTGAAGAGGACCCTCGTCATTTAGAACTGCCGCCGATTGGGGCAATACAATGAGATACGCATGTGGTGCGTTCGAAGGCCGAAGCTCGAAGACGGCGGCATTGCACTTTCGCGAAAAAGATTTTTCTCCACCATTTTGAACTGCCTCGTTGAGCTTTCGTATTAGCTCACCAGCATCCGCCGCCGAAATACCGTGAGTGATGAACGGGAAGAGCGAATGGTTCTCTCCCTTTTCCGCAATGATCACCTTTTTGGCCTGACTTTCCTGCTGCAGAACTGCCACAAGCTCGCGAAAGAGCAGCTCGCGCGTTGCGGTCGCCTCTGCCAATCGGACCATTAACAATTGCGACACGACGGAATTGGCCCGCGCCGGTGCGGCCGCCTCGGTAGCACGTATTGATTTGAGCGCTTCAAGCTTTTCTGCAACAGCATTTTCATATCCGGAAACGCCCAGTTTGTGAAAGATCGCTTTAGCAGAACTCAAATGCCGTATCGCCCGGGACCGAAGTTTCGGCGTCAGGTTTGAGCCGATCAGAAAGTGCGACAGGCCGGTGTGGTAAAGATCGGCCGCGGTTTCGAATATCGTAAGGCTGCGGTTGAAGTGATGAACAGCCAGTTCACTGTCCCCTGACTCGATAGCGGCCAGTCCGCGTATGCGTTGTATGTGGCCAAGCACGAAGAAGTCTGAACTCGGCTCGTTATCTTCGATCACTCGGAGGTAGTTTTCGCATTCGTCAGCGCCGCCGTTCATCAAATAACTTTCTGCCAGTACAAGCCCTGCCATGTTTGCGTAGTGCTTGTCACCGATCCGGTTCGAAAGGTCGATCGTATTGCGCGCCATCTCGGCAGCCTTCTCGATATTTCCCTGGGCGAGGAGACAGCGCGAAAGGTTCCGGCGGGCCTGGGCTTCATACCACTCGTGCTTACGTTCCTGCGCAAGGGCCACGGCTCGTTCGAGTTGGTCCTGAGCTTCAAAAAGATCGCCCCGGAGTATCTTCAATTCGCCCAAACTGTCCAGGATCCCGGCAATGTGGACGTGGTTGGTCCTTGTCGCCAGATCGAGCGCTCGTTCGATCATCGCCTCGGCACGGTCGAATTCACCGATCAACATCAGATTGATACCGAGATTGTTATAGGCGATCACCGAGTTGAGAACGTGCTCCGTCTGATCGAAGAAACGAATAGATTTTTCAAGGCACTCGATTCCATCTTGGGGCCGACGAAGGAACCAGTATGCTCCCGACATATCCGTGTAGAGCTTACCGAGCATGAACGGAGCAGAACGCGCGCCGATGATCTGAATGCCGAGGTCGAAATACTCAAGCGCGTTTTCGCTGGTGCCTTCCTGGTGATAGCTCAGAGCCATCTCGCGATAAGCTTCGGCCATACCCAGCCAATCGCCCTGGGCACGAAGGTGTTCGAGCGCCCCTTTCGCATAGTCCCGGCAGATCGCATACTCGTTCAGTTTCCGGTAAACGCGTGCAAGACCGATGTCTATATTTCCTAAAAGATGATCAAGCCCGTCATCTTTGGCCTTTTCAAGCGTAGCCTTGAGCAGCGTGACGGCTTTAGGGTGGTCACCGAGGTTATTGAACGAGATGGCAAGTTGTGTCGCGACACGGACCTGCGTTTCGGTCGAGAGCCTTGCGAGCATTTCTTCGTCTTCGTAAGGCTTGATCGCGTCAAGTGATTCCTTATAGCGCCCGACTGTCTCAAAGGTAAAGGCGAGTAGCCGCTTCAGGTTTGCAAGGTCGTCGGAGTTGTGTCGGTGGCGCTCGATCGCATTCACAAGGACCTTTTCTGCCTCGCTCGACCTGCCTTCGCGAAGTTTTTGCCCGATCCCCGAAAAGATGACGTCCAGGTCCTCCGCGGCGATCGACTGCCGCTGTCCGGAATGTACATCCGAACCCGCTGATCCGCGCGCGGCCGCAGAAATAGCCCGGCTCTGGTTCTTGGACGGTTTTTTCATCAGTTCGAAGTAGGAGAACCTATAAATACTCAAAGCCCGCTAATTTTCGGACTTTCCGTGAAAAATTGAATACTTAGTAAACAGCGCAACCGAAATCTAGCAAATAAACACGCACGTGTCCATACTTTTTCGCCCACGGATATGGCAAAATTGTGCAAAATGCCCCAGATCCACGACCAGACGGGCGATGTTCTGCCTGAAAGCAAGACAAAGCTCGAAAAACCGAAGCTATTCAAGGTCTTACTGCATAACGACGATTTTACGACCATGGAGTTTGTCGTATTTGTCCTCGAATATGTCTTTCAGAGGTCCGAGCACGAGGCGGTTGCAATTATGCTAAAGGTCCATAATGAAGGTGTGGGCGTTGCGGGCGTATATCCGCACGATGTTGCCTATATGAAGTCGCACAAAACGATGAACCTTGCAAAATCCCGGGAGTATCCGCTCCTTTGCACGATCGAGGAGGAATAAACTCTGGAATTGTGCTAACCTTTTATCGAATTATGCGGAGGCCATCGCCCATTATTATCATTATCTGTGGGACTTTGCTCGAGTTTGTTTGAGCTATGGCTAATCTTGCCCTGATGGTCCCAAGCTAACAAAAAGCTTGGGGCTTTTTGATTTTACGATGACCGATACACTTGATCTAAAGAAAACGGTGAACCTACCGAAAACCGATTTTGCTCAAAAAGCGAATCTCGGCCAGAGCGAACATGCGCGCTTGAAGAAATGGCAGGAAATGGGTTTGTACCGAAAGGTATTGGATGCCCGGCGGGGCCGTGAGAAATACATCCTGCATGACGGACCGCCATACGCCAATGCGGACATTCATATCGGAACTGCGTTGAATAAGATCCTGAAAGATTTCGTGGTCAAGACGCGTTCTATGATGGGTTTCGACGCACCGTACGTTCCCGGCTACGACTGCCACGGCCTGCCGATCGAAACATTCGTCGAGAAGAAGCTTGCCGAAAAGGGCAAGAACAAGGCTGATCTGCCGGTCGCCACATTTCGACGCATCTGCCGAGAGCACGCCGAGCACGCGATGGACGGACAGACGCGAGATTTTTCGCGGCTCGGCATCCTTGGCGAATGGGAAACGCCTTATCTGACGATGTCGCCGGAATATGAATCGGCCACCGCGCGTCTGTTCGGGACATTTCTCGAACGCGGCTACGTGTACAAAGGGCTTCGTCCCGTCTATTGGTGCATCTACGATCAGACCGCACTTGCTGAAGCCGAGGTTGAATACAAAGAACACACTTCCCCGTCGGTTTACGTAAAGTTTCCGCTCAGATCAGATCCCGCGACTATCGATCAGGAGCTTGCCGGCAAGAACGTCTTCTTTGTTATATGGACCACAACACCCTGGACGCTTCCCGCGAATATGGGGATCGCGGTCCATCCTGATTTTGATTACTCGGCAATCGAAGTGTCAGACGGGGAAGTTTTTATCGTCGCATCGGAGCTCTCAAAAGCGTTCGCAGAATTATGCGGATTTGCCGAGTATGAAGAGATCGCGCGGTTCAAGGGGTCAAAGCTAGACCGGCTTGAGGCGAAACACGCGTGGCTCGATCGAACGTCGCTAATCATGAACGGCGAGCACGTTACGTTGGGCGAAGCGGATGCCGAGGTCGAGTTGGACGTTCGCTTTGAAGATAAATCAGCTGGAAAATCCGGCACGGGCTGCGTTCACACAGCACCAGGCCACGGTGCCGACGATTTTCATATCGCGAAGAAATACGGGCTTGAGATATACAATCCCGTCGACAACGCCGGCCGATTTACAGATGAAGTTGAGCGTTGGGCCGGCGAAAATATCTTCGATGCGAATCCGAAGATCATCGAGTTTTTGCGGGAGTCTGGGGCCCTGCTCTTTTCGGAGAAATACAACCATCGCTATCCGCATTGCTGGCGGTGCAAAAATCCCGTTGTGTTTCGAGCCACGCCGCAGTGGTTCATTTCGATGGACGAGGTTAACGGCGAGCCATCCTCCGAAGGTCTGCGTGCAAAAGCTCTTGCAGAGATCGAAGATGTCAAATGGCACCCCTCCTGGGGCGAGGGCCGCATGGCCAACATGTTCAAAGGACGGCCTGACTGGTGCGTGTCACGTCAGCGTTCGTGGGGCGTTCCGATCCCAGTCTTTTATTGCAATGAGTGCGATGAAGCGATCGCGGACAAAAACGTGATCAACCACGTCGCTGACATCTTTGCGAAAGAAACAGCCGATGCTTGGTACTCACGCTCCGAGAGCGAGCTTTTGCCCGACGGCTTTAAATGCCCGAAATGTGGGAGTCAGAATTTCAGAAAAGAGACTGATATTCTCGATGTTTGGTTCGATTCGGGTTCGAGCTGTGTGGCGGTTCTTGAAACGCGTGGCGATACTTTGCGCTTTCCGGCGGACGTCTATCTTGAAGGCGGTGACCAGTATCGCGGCTGGTTTAATTCGAGCCTAAGCTGCGGTATCGCCGCGCACGGAACAGCGCCGTACAAACAGATCATCACGCACGGCTGGGTTGTAGATGGCGAGGGCAAGAAGCAAAGTAAATCGTTGGGAAACGTAACCGCTCCGCAAGAGATCATCAATAAATCGGGGGCGGAGATCCTACGGCTTTGGGCGGCGGCCGTGGACTACACAGAGGATGTCCGCTGCTCTGATGAGATCCTATCGCGTGTTGTCGACGCGTACCGCAAATTCCGAAACACGCTGAGGTATACGCTTGGGAATCTGAACGAATTCGATCCTAAAACCGATTCGGTAAGCGAAGACGAAATGCTCGAGATCGATCGCTGGGCGCTCGCGAACCTTGAAGCCGTCACGGTAAGAATTCTCGACGCGTATGAGGCATACGATTTCCAATCGGCGTATAACGCCTTATATAACTTCTGCACCGTAACGCTCTCGGCTCGATATTTCGACATCATAAAGGACCGACTTTATATCTACGCGCCGCGGTCCCTTGAACGCCGCTCGGCGCAGACAGCTCTGTACCGGATCGTTGATTCATTGTGCCGACTGCTTTCGCCGATCCTGGTTTTTACGTCGGACGAGGCGTGGGAAAATCTGCCGGGACAATCGGTCGATTCGGTGCACATCGCTGAATTCCCAAAGGCAGCGAGGGCCGGCGCGGACGACGAACTGCTGAGGCGCTGGGACAGCATCTTCGCTATCCGCGACCAGGTGCTCGGGGCACTCGAAGAAGCGCGAACCGGGAAGCAGATCGGCTCATCGCTCGAGGCTAAAGTCGTTCTGACAACCGACAAAGAAACGACGCGTTTCTTGCTCGATTATTTTGACCAATTGCGCTATATCTTCATCGTTTCGCAGGCAGAGGTGCACGAGGGCGACCACCTGAGGGTCGAAATACGGAAAGCGGACGGAATGAAATGTGAACGCTGCTGGAACTATTCGACACGCGTGGGCGAATTTGAAAAATACCCGACCGTTTGTGAGCGGTGCATCGAAGCGCTAAACGAATTGGAAAGATCTGCCGCTGCGTAGTAGAAAGAGGAGTGGTTATATGGTTAGAATCTCCGCGATCTGTGTCCTGTTCCTAACGGCTGTGGGGGTGTACGCCCAAACCGCGTACACACCGGAAAAAGGCTCGCTGGAACGCAAGGCGATTCTCGACGCCCTGCGGGTCCCGGTTGAGCGCGATCTCAAACAACCGATCGTCTTTGTGCCTGATAATTTTAGGGTACAGGGAACCTGGGCCTTTGTCGGCGGGACGCCGCAGGCACCCGGCGGTGGCGCCCCGAACTACACCGGGACGAAATACGCCGATGAGGAAAACGAAGGCGCATTCGACAACAACTTCTTTGCTCTTTTAAGAAAGACCGGGGGCAAGTGGCGCGTCACAACTTATGCTATCGGCTGCACAGATGTCTGCTTTGCCGACTGGTGGCAGAGATATCGCGCGCCGAAGGGCATTTTTCCCTATACTGAATAGTTAGAGTTTTCAAATGCGGGATTTCCAGGCAGTAATTTCTTCGCCAAGAGCAGCATATGATGAAGCACTACGTTTCTTCGAAGGCCGGGGTATGTTAAATGATGCACTCGGCCGTCTGGCAGCCGATTTGGACCGCAAGAATATCGAATACGCGGTGATCGGAGCCATCGCCCTAAACCAGCACGGTTTTCGGAGGTTGACGATCGATATTGACATCTTGTTGAGCGCCGAAGGCCTCGAACGATTTCGCAACGAGCTTGTTGGCTTAGGTTACAGGCCCGCATTCGAGGGCGCCAGAAAAAAGTTTACGATCACGCGTGACAACATACCTCTCGAGGTTATAACAGCGGGTGAATATCCGGGCGATGGATTGCCTAAACCGGTAGTATTTCCACTACCTAGTGACGTTGCAGTCGTAATTGACGGTATAAAGACGGTCGCTCTCGAAAAGCTCATTGAGCTAAAGCTGGCGTCCGGTATTTCTGCGCCGCATCGTTTGAAAGACCTGGCGGATGTTCAGGAGTTGATCAAGATCAAGAAACTCGATGTTAGTTACGCGGATAAGCTGGATGCATCAGTTCGCGCAAAATTTGTCGAATTAGCCGAGGCCGTTGCCGCGGCCGGCGACGAACAAAACTAAAACCTCTGTAAGCACTAACATGAAAAGGTTTGTTTTCATTGCTGCACTGGCCCTCACGTTCGCGGGCATCTCGTACGCGCAAAACGCAGAAAAAGACGCGGTGCGCGTTCCGCTTGAAAACTACATCAAAGCACACGCAACCGGCAACGGCGAATTTGCGCGGAAAGCATTTCATACCGAAGGCAATATGATATGGATCCGCGACGGAAAATACTCGAGCGAGACGTTCGATTCTTTTATCAAGCGGGCATTTACTGGAAAGCCTGCGGCGGATGAAGAGAAACGCAAAGACGGCCGGAAGATAGAGGCCATCGACGTCAATGGGAACGCAGCGGTCGCGCGAATCGTACTTGATTATCCGAGCGTAAAATTCGTCGATTACATGACGCTGCTCAAAATAAACGGTGAGTGGAAAATAGTGAACAAGTCGTTTTACGCAGAACCCAAGAAGACGCAGTGAAAAAGGGAGATTTTTTTTGGAAGCTGGCCTACCTCGCCATCGCGGCCGGGGTTTTTCTTATTGACCAGATGACAAAGGCGTGGGCGGCCCAACGGCTGCGGCTTGGCGACATCGTTTCGCCGATACCCGGCTTTCTGAATTTCGCTTACGCGCAAAATCCTGGTATCGCATTCTCGATGCTCGATGACCACGGCGATACCGGCCGCTGGGGACTTTCGATCATCGCGCTGATCGCCGCCACTCTTGTCCTTTTCTTTTTCTGGCGCACGCCGCGTTCCGACGATCGCATCCTGGGAGCACTCGTGTTGATCCTAGCAGGTATCGCCGGTAACGTTACTGATCGGATCCGACTCGGATTTGTGATCGATTTCATCGACGTGCAGTTCGGTTCCTGGCACTACCCGACATTCAACGTGGCGGATATGGCGGTCTGTGTCGGGGCAGTCTTGCTAATACTCGATATGCTCTTGTCGAAAAGAAAGCAGCAGGCAGAAACACGACCTGTAGGGAGTTTGCCGGACTAAAATTAGATTGATAGGGGCCCACTGGCTACCGCCCGTGTTTCTGTCTTATGTACCCAGAGTTATTCCGCATCGGTAATTTCCCCGTCCCAGGCTATGGCCTTTGGCTGGCGGCCGGAATGCTACTGGCGCTGTTTGTAGCGTCGCGGCTGGCGGCGCGTGACGGGCTGCCGCGTGAGCGTATCTACGACCTCGGCCTATGGGCGCTCCTCGGCGGACTACTCGGATCGAAACTTCTGATGGTTTTCGTTGATCCGAACGTCAAGATCTTTTCCCTCGATTTTCTCTCATCCGGCGGCGTTTATTACGGCGGGTTCATCGGCGGTTTTATTACCGTCGCGATATTGATCCGATGGTACAAGCTTCCATTTTGGAAGGTCGCCGACGCGTTTGCGCCGGCCGTTGCCCTTGGACAGGCATTCGGCCGCCAGGGCTGCTTTGCCGCGGGTTGTTGTTGGGGAAAGGAGACGGACCTTTGGTGGGGCGTGCATTTTACGGAAAAGGGACACGAATACACCGGCGTGCCCGTCTACGGCCCCGAAGGTAACCCACTTTTCCTTCACCCCACACAGATGATCGAATCGCTGACAATGTTAGCGGTATTCGGATTCCTTGTTTGGCTGCATCGCCACAAGAAATTTGACGGGCAGGTGGTCATCGCATACGGACTTATCTACGCGACATTTCGGTTCCTGATCGAGTTCATCCGCGATGACCCGCAACGCGGCGACCTCTTTGGACTGTTCGCCACCGTCGGACTCTCGCCGTCGCAGATTATCAGCCTTGCCGTGGCAACCGCAGCACTCATTTTTTTGATCTATCGGCTTCGCACAATTAATTCCTCGGCGATAGAATCACCCGAGTGAGTGCCGATTCTACATCCCTTCTCCTTCAGTCTACTTCCGCCGACGCAGGAAAACGTCTCGACGCATTTCTTGCGGAAACGATAGACGGCTGGTCGCGCTCGCGTTTGCAACGCCTTATCGAGGATGGCGATGTCCTTGTTAATGAAAAAGAGGCTAAGCCTTCGTACAAAATGCGCGAGGGTGATGAGATCGATATCGACCTGACGGAGGAACCCTCCGCACGTTTCGAACCCGAAAACATCCCGCTAGATATCGTCTACGAAGACGAATTTCTTGCCGTGATCAACAAACCCGCCGGCATGGTCGTGCATCCCGGCGCGGGAATAAGTTCAGGCACCCTGGCAAACGCAGTCGCCTTTCATTTTTTTTCACCACAGAGGCACAGAGACACAGAGAAAGACACAGCCGGCTTGGTCACCTTGTCAGCACCGCCTGCGTTAGCGGGCGGCGTGAACGCAACAAGCGAGCGTCGCGTTGGAATCGTTCATCGTTTGGATAAGGAAACATCAGGTCTTATTCTCATAGCAAAAGATCCTGAGATCCACGAAGCACTCGCCGAACAATTCCGAACCCGCGAGGTTTTCAAATCCTACGTCGCGCTTGTTCACGGCAGCCCACGTGAAAATTCCGGCACTATCGACCGTCCCATCGCCCGCGACCGCTGGCACCGTACCAAAATGACGGTCGCCGCAAACGGCCGCCATGCACTTAGTTTATGGAAAGTGCGACAACGTTTCGAAAAATTCACGCTGCTCGATGTCGAGATCAAAACCGGCCGCACGCACCAGATCCGCGTGCATCTCGCCTCGATCAATCACCCGGTGGTAGGAGACGCCACGTACAACGAAGGCCGCGATAACACTGTTGCCGATAACGAGATCAAGAAAGCAATCCAAAAACTCGGCCGCCAATTTCTCCACGCCGAAAGGTTGTCATTTACGCACCCGAAAACTCGCGTGAAGCTGGCTTTCGAATCGCCCCTGCCGGAACAACTCGACACGTTTTTGAAACTGCTGCAGAATTAGCCACAGATGAACACAG